>CANGTV010000020.1 GCA_947457015.1 Alphaproteobacteria bacterium
GGCAAAAAATCAAGTCCAACTGGATTTGTTATCGATTTCTTATAATCTGAAGAGAAGTTTGAGACTCGTTGCAGGATAAATCTGTCTGAAATTGAATAAAATGCTTTCAAAAGAGGCAAACAGTTAAGAAAAAACTCCCCAAATCACTTCTAAAATCTAAAAAACACATCACTACTCCCTCCAATCCCTTCACCTCCTCTTAATCTCAGACTTTCGCAGCGGGTTCATTACATTACAGGAGAAATCTCAAGATTAACTGTCATTACTCCATCACCTTCTGTTTCCCACTCCCAACCAAGTAGTTTTTCTAAGCCTGAGGAAAAAAAGGAAGAAAAAACCGATTCTACTTTGGTCTCTCTTTCTCAAGAGGAAGTGAAAAGGCGACAGGAGCAATCTGAAGCAGATAAGAGTTCTGCTAAGGTAGCAAAAGAAGCGCGGACCCGCAAAAAAAGCGAACGCCTCACCAGGAGAGATGTAAAGGACTACCCAGACCCTGAGATTAGAAAGATAGCCACGAGATCAGCTAAGATGGTAAGGGCTAAAAGAAAGCATGGATAAAGCTCAAAGAGGTAAGCTTTAAACTGTCCTGCCCCCTTATATTAGGTCCAGAAATAGCTTCGTACTGGGAGATAAGATTTTCTGCTATACCCCTCGCCAATAAAATTTTATGTATAAATAAGTCATGGGCTCTCACTCCCTTCAAAAGTATACCTGGCGTATACCCGAGGAATTATGGACTATCTTAAAAATCCTCTAACCCCTTGAAAATCCTGGTGGGCGATGAGGGATTTGAACCCCCGACCCTCTCGGTGTAAACGAGACGCTCTCCCGCTGAGCTAATCGCCCCCAAGGGCTATATACCCCAGCTAAAAAGAGATTTCTAGAAAAAAATTAAAATTCTTACTCTTACATATATTTTAAGCCTGCGCGCAGGTAGTCAAACCCAGTTATTAGGGTCAGAAGGGCTGCAATCCAAAGACCAATCGTTCCAATAAGATCAATAGGAAGAGGACTCCCTGGGATCGTTTCAATAATTAAAAGAGTCAAGGCGATCATTTGAATCGTGGTTTTCCATTTGGCCAGAGGCGTCACGGGAAGGGACTTTCGTGCTTCAGCCAAAAACTCCCTCAGACCAGAAACCAAGATTTCTCGGCATAAAATGATGACGGCTGGAATAAGGCTAAATCCATGAATACGCCCCATCCCCACCAACATCAGAAGCGTTGCAGCAACAAGAAGCTTGTCTGCAACAGGATCAAGAAAAACACCGAAGCGTGTGGTTTGCTTTAAAGTTCTTGCAAAATATCCATCCAAATAATCCGTGATACAGGCAAGCACAAAAATAGACGCCGCAATCCAATTGCTTAAGGGGCGGTCACAGTAAAACAAAGCCACCACCACTGGCACAAGGGCGATGCGGGCAAAAGTCAGGAGATTTGGGACTGTCGCTTGGCTCATAGTATCCTATCTTAATCCGAGTTTTGATAAGGAAATATTCCCATTTTGTCATTCCCCGCCTTCGCGGGGGATGACAAAGCCACGAAATACTTTCTTATCCACAACTCAGGTTATCTTACCCTCTTCCGTGAAAATAATCATATATTTTTTTTGCTAAGGCTTTGCTAATGCCATCCACTCCCTCAAGATCCTTAAGACCTATACCTTCAATCGCTTTAGCTGAGCCAAAGTGCTGCAAAAGGGCACGCTTGCGAGCAGCACCCACTCCTGGAATATTATCCAGCTTTGAGCTTGAGATAGCTTTGATGCGGCGTGTTCGATGGGCCCCTATGGCATAGCGATGTGCCTCATCTCTCAACCGTTCAAGGAAATATAAGAGCTTGTGGTTGGGTGACAATTGAAAAGGCTCACGGCCCGACATATAAAAGGTTTCGCGGCCCGCATTCCGCTCAGGCCCTTTAGCAATAGCAATAAGCTGAACATCTGAAATTCCTAAATCCGCAAAGGTCGCCTCGACCGTCGAAAGTTGGCCCTTTCCCCCATCAATTAAGACCACATCTGGCCATTGGATCGTGTCATCCTTATCATGAGCAAGAGCTTTTGAGAACCGTCGCGTGAGAACTTCCCGGAGCATTCCATAATCATCCCCTGGGGTGCAATCAAGAGACCGAATATTGAACTTTCGGTAAGCGGTTTTTACAAACCCTTCCGGCCCCGCAACGATCATCGCCCCGACTCCCAAAGAGCCTTGAATATGGCTATTATCGTAAACTTCAATGCGCTGCGGAACGGTGGGCAACTCAAATACCTCCGTAAATGCCCTCAACAAGCTTTCTTGGGAAGCTTTTTCAGCCCTGTGGCGCTCTAAGGATTCTTTCGCATTTCCAAAGGCATGTTTTACAAGATCTGCCTTTTCTCCAGCTTTAGGCACAACAATATGAACACGTTTCCCTGCCCGCTGAGATAAGGCGTCCTCCATCAGTTTCATACTTGGCAAGGGCCTGTTTAAAAGAATCTCCTTAGGGGGTGGAGCCTCTTGATAAAACTGAGCCACATAAGCCTCTAAAACATCCTCTGGAGGGACATCTTCCCCATGGCTTGGGAATGCCGCATGGGTCCCATAATTCGATCCGTTTCGAAATAAAAACAGCTGCACACATGTCTTTCCTTCTGCTGCATAGATGGCAAAAACATCCGCGTCACTCACGCTCTTTGTATTGATAATTTGGCGCGCTTGGATTGTTGTAAGCGCCCGAATACGATCCCGATAGATAGCTGCCTTCTCATAAGCACGCGCTTGGCTTTCTCGTTCCATTTGTTCTGCTAATTTTTTTTGAACTTGGCTTGTTTTTCCTGCTAAAAAATCGCGGGTTTCTTGAACAAGCTTTTGATAGTCTTCTTGAGAAACATACCCCACACAAGGCGCACTGCAGCGTTTGATTTGGTATTGTAAGCACGGCCTCTTGCGAGAAGAAAAGACTGTGTCCGGGCAGGACCTTAATAAAAAAGCCCTATGAAGTGTTGTTAGCGTTGAGTTCACCGCTTCTGTTGAGGCAAAAGGGCCATAATAGTCACCGGGTAGATTTCGGGCACCCCGATGCTTTGTCAAAAGAGGATAGGGATGGTTTCCTGTAATGTGAATAAAGGCGAAAGATTTACTATCGCGCATCAAAATATTATAGCGAGGCATCAGTTTCTTAATCAGATTTACCTCGAGTAAAAGCGCTTCGACTTCCGTGTGAGTTGTCACAAACTCCATACGCACCGTCTCTGCTATCATACGCTGAAGGCGGATGGGAAGACGCTCTGGCTGCGTATAACTTACAACCCGTTTCTTAAGACTTTTGGCTTTTCCCACATACAAAACCTCGTCCCGTCCATTGATCATGCGATATACACCGGGGCTCAAAGGAAGCGTCTTAACGTAGTCTTTAATCGTTATGATGCCTTTTTCAAGGGAGGAGGTTTCTATCGTCATAGAGGTATTGTTTTTATCCTTATTGGGTTTTTTCTGGTAATTGCACGTGATTTCTCTAACATTTCTCTTCCCTTATTCTACTATTCCTTTGCTTTAAAAGAAAAGCCTCTCCCTCAAAAAACTACCCACGGAATCTGTGGATAAGTTTGTGGACAAAAGAAAGGAGAGAAGAAATTTTGATGATAAAAGCACGGGTTAGTTCGGAATGATGCATTTTTAAGCAGTCAAAATAACACATTGATTCAAAAACACTTTTTCCTGTAAAGAGATATTCTTTTCTCTCTGGAGAAAAAATTTTCTTGACGAGAAATTGGAGAAAAAAGGATTGAAATTTGCTGTGCACAAATTGTTATCTTATTACTTCTCCTCTAAGTACGGCTTCAAATAATGCCCCGTATAACTTTTAGAAACCTTACAAATAGCCTCAGGCGCGCCGGTTGCAACAATTCGCCCCCCCTCCTCTCCTCCTTCTGGACCAATATCGATGATCCAATCCGCCGTTTTAATGACTTCCAGATTGTGTTCAATAACAATCACTGTATTGCCTTGGTCAACAAGGGCGTGAAGAACTTCCAAAAGCTTTCGCACATCAGCAAAGTGAAGACCAGTTGTAGGTTCATCCAGGATATACAGGGTCTTTCCCGTGGCACGCCGGGACAGTTCTTTGGAAAGCTTAACGCGTTGCGCTTCTCCTCCTGAAAGGGTTGTTGCGCGCTGTCCCACGTGAATGTACCCAAGGCCAACTTGAGAAAGAGTTGCGAGCTTCTCTCGAATACTAGGCATAGCTTCAAAAAATGAAAGGGCCTCATCCACAGTCATATCTAAAACATCTGCAATAGATTTATCTCGATATTTAATTTCAAGGGTTTCTCGATTGTACCGTTTGCCATGACATTTGTCACATTCCACATATACATCCGGCAGAAAGTGCATTTCGATCTTAATGACTCCATCCCCTTCGCAGGCTTCACAGCGCCCTCCCTTCACATTAAAAGAAAACCGCCCAGGAGAATATCCGCGCGCTTTGGATTCAGGCAGAGCCGCAAACCAGTCTCGAATAGGAGAAAACACGCCCGTATAAGTGGCAGGGTTAGAACGAGGAGTACGGCCAATAGGAGACTGATCGATATCAACAATTTTGTTGATCAGCTCAAGGCCTTCAATACGATCATGGGGCCCCGGCACCTCCGAATTATCATTTAAAATTTGCGCAAGCCCCTTATAAAGGGTTTCAATCACAAGAGAAGACTTTCCTCCTCCTGAGACGCCCGTCACGCAAACAAAGGCCCCCAAAGGAAAATCAACGGTTACATTTTGCAGATTATGGGTCCGCGCTCCTACAACCCTTAAAGCTTGAGCCGCGCTTGTTTTGCGTCTTGTTTTCGGCACAGGGACTTTTTGAACGCCTGTCAAGTACTGTCCCGTAAGACTCTCGGGATTCTTCATAATATCTTGAGGGGTTCCTTGGGCAACAATAAGTCCCCCTTTCGCTCCCGCTCCTGGACCCATATCAATAACATAATCCGCGATCCGAATAGCATCTTCATCATGTTCCACCACAAGCACACTATTGCCTAAGTCCCTAAGACGCGTGAGGGTTGCTAGAAGCTTATCATTGTCCCGCTGATGCAATCCAATAGAAGGCTCATCAAGCACATAAAGGACGCCCACAAGACCTGAGCCTATTTGAGAGGCTAGACGAATTCTTTGGCTTTCACCCCCAGAAAGAGTGCCTGAAGCACGTGCAAGAGATAAATACCCAAGTCCCACACTCACCAAAAAACCCAGACGCTCTTGAATCTCTTTGAAGATTCGTGCCGCAATATCTCTTTCCTTTTGCGTGAGTCTCTCGGGAAGAGCTTGAAACCAGGCGCTCGCATGGGCAATAGACATTTCCGTGACTTGCCCAATGGGAAGTCCATCAATCTTTACTGCCAAGGCCTCCGGCTTTAAACGATAGCCCTGACAATCCTCACAAGGCAGCGTGCTTTGGTAGCGATTCATTTCCTCAGGTTGGCCATGGCGCTCTTTTTTCTCGCGCTGCCTACGTGTAAGGCCTGGAATAACACCTTCAAAGGGTTTATTTTGATTAAAGATCCGCGCCTCATCTTGATAAGTGGTGGGGACCTTTTCTCCTCCCGACCCATAAAGGATAATATCCTTCGTTCGCTCAGGAAGGCTTTCATAGGGCTCATCCATCCTTCCTCCATATTGCGCAAGGACAGCGGATAAGGCTTGGTTATAATAATGGGAGAAAGCTCCTGCCCAGGGGGCAACGGCTCCTTGGGCTATGGAAAGTTTAGGGTTGGGCACAATAAGAGCCGGATCAAAAACTATTTTTACTCCTAAGCCATCACACCCAGGACATGCCCCAAAGGGGCTGTTAAAGGAAAAAAGCCGCGGCTCAATTTCATCAATGGTAAATCCAGAAACAGGACACGCAAATTTGGCTGAAAAGGTCTGCTGCTCCCCAGTGTCTGCGTTTTCTGCATAGAGAAGGCCATCAGAAAGCCTGAGACACGTTTCAATCGCATCCACCAACCGATGTCCCAGATCTGGCTGAATAGCCAAGCGATCGACCACGACTTCAATATCGTGTTTGACTTTCTTATTAAGAGGGGGAGCCTCATCAATATCATAAAGCTTTCCATCAATTTTTAGCCGCTGAAAGCCTTGTTTACGCAGATCCGCAATTTCTTTTTTGTATTCTCCCTTACGTCCCCTCACAATGGGAGCCAACAAAAAAAGGCGGGTTCCTTCAGGCAGTCCCATCAAGCGGTCCACCATCTCAGACACGGTTTGGCTTTGGATGGGAAGGCCCGTCACAGGCGAATAAGGAATCCCTATGCGTGCAAACAAGAGGCGCAAGTAATCATAAATTTCCGTCACGGTCCCAACAGTTGAACGCGGATTTTTCGAGGTGGTCTTTTGCTCGATGGAAATAGCGGGTGACAACCCCTCAATGGAATCCACATCAGGCTTTTGCATCAACTGCAAGAATTGGCGCGCGTAAGCGGATAGGCTTTCCACATAGCGGCGCTGTCCTTCTGCATAGATAGTGTCAAACGCAAGGGAAGACTTTCCCGATCCACTCAAGCCTGTAATCACGACGAGTTGGTCACGGGGGATTTCAACCTCTATGTTCTTAAGGTTATGTTCCCGCGCCCCGCGGACATGGATGGAATGGTTTTTTTCAGATTTCATGGGTCACAGCAGAAGAGAATAAAAGTTTCCATAAACAATTTGTAGTCATGGGGTCTTTTTAGCACTAAAACTCTTACATTCCAAGCTTTTCTCTTACTCAACTCAACACCGGCCAGATTTTGAAGCGCTTTAGTTTTGTTGTCATCAACAACATAGTTGATGACAAACATTGAGCAGGCAGGATAAAAACTAGCCGGTGGTAAGCTTAATCATAGGGGAGTAATGGTAAAGAGCCGTATCATGATAGTATCATATGATACTATCATGATTGAGGATATTTCAGCCTTTCCTCTAACTCCCCAATTTCACAACTTCTTTAACTCTATAAATAAGAGTGGGGCCGATTTTATCAGCCACAGTTGCGATTTTATCGTGACGCATTTTTTCCGTTTCAGCGGTGCTTTCAAGAAAATCCTCAAGCTTGTCTTCCTCGAGCCATACGAAACCTACTGTGATAATATCAGCAGGATCTTCTCTACTTTCAGCCGTCAGAACCTGGGTTGGATAAGGAAAGTACTGGGCTAAATCCTGTCCCTCTTTTAAGGGAGGAAGCCAAGCTGCACGGAAATCTTCGTAAGTATAGCCGGGCTTCATTTTACGAAACAAAACACCAATAAGGGGAGGAGGAAAAAGAGTGGGTGCACATTCTCTAAAAAAGTCTTCTTGCTGAGATTCAGGAAGAGCCTGAAAAGCAGCGAGGGCTTCTTTGATTTTTCCAGCCTGCAAAAGGGTTTTTATGTCTTTCATCTCTTCTTCCGATAAACTTCTTCAGAAAAACCAATGCCCTTTCCAACCCAGATATAATATTAATAGGCCAAGGCCTATAATATATAGTGGCCATATGCGCATTATAAGCTCGCCTGGAGCAAAAGTATCAAGGGTATTTTTCATCCATGTGTTGTCGAATGCTTTTTCCCTCAGTTTTATTTCTCCGGATTTTAATTTTGTAATTTCTATTTCTCTTATCTCATTTCCCTTCTCATCAGGAAGAGATATAAGAGTTTGCATATCTTTATCAAATGGCTTCAAGCCGATATAGACTTCTGCGAATTCTTCAATTCCCTTTTTTTGAAAGTATGGCAATAAGGCATCCACAACTTTATAGAAGTCAGCTGAAGAAAGTTTTCCTTTAATCTCAATAAGAATTTTTTAAAGGCTCCTTTTTTTATACATGCAATAAAAGAAACCTAAGAAGGCTGCGGCGAAGGAGCCCTTTTAGAAGGTGCTTTTTTTATCTTCCGCTGTGCTTTTGATCCTCCAGAAGGAATAGAGGATGAGCGTGGAATTTCTGGTCCCGAGGCACCCTTTGCGCGGGCAAATTTTCTGTCCTTTAACAAGACGTTAATTTCATCCCCACTCAGCGTTTCATATTCCAAGAGAGTTTGAGCAAGAAGCTCAAGATCTGCCTTATACTTGCTCAGAATTTTCTTAGCGCGATCATAAGCCTCTTCTACAATTTTCTTAATTTCGCTATCAATAATTTGCGCCGTAGCTTCAGAAACATTTTTATGTTGAGCAACAGAATGACCGAGGAAAACTTCTTGTGTGTTTTCGCCGTAAGTAATAGGACCTAATTTATCACTCATTCCCCATTCCGTGACCATCCGCCGGGCCATTTGGGTTGCCATGCTAATGTCAGAGGAAGCTCCTGTGGTGATTTTATTGTGGCCAAAGATCATCTCTTCCGCAATACGTCCCCCCATAGCCACCGCAAGATCAGCATAAAGCCTTTCACGAGACATGGAAACGCGATCCCCTTCTGGAAGACGCATCACCATTCCAAGGGCACGTCCACGTGGAATAATAGTCGCCTTATGAATAGGATCTGACGCCGGACTATGGAAAGCCACCACCGCGTGCCCTGACTCATGATAAGCCGTTAAACGCTTTTCTTCTTCTGTCATGACCATAGACCGACGCTCACTGCCCATCATCACTTTGTCTTTGGCTTCTTCAAGCTCTGCCATAGAAACAGTTCGCCGATTACGTCTAGCAGCCAATAAAGCGCCTTCATTCACCAAATTCGCAAGATCTGCCCCTGAAAATCCAGGCGTTCCGCGCGCAATCACCTTGAGGTCCACATCCACTGCTAAAGGCACCTTCCGTGAATGAACAGCGAGAATTTTTTCACGCCCCAAAACATCAGGATTTGGCACAACAACCTGGCGATCAAAGCGGCCTGGTCTTAAAAGCGCTGGATCGAGCACATCCGGGCGGTTGGTCGCTGAAATCAAGATCACCCCATCATTGGCTTCAAATCCATCCATTTCTACTAGAAGTTGGTTCAGGGTTTGTTCTCGCTCATCATTTCCACCCCCAAGACCCGCTCCGCGATGGCGTCCAACCGCATCGATTTCGTCAATAAAAATAATACACGGCGCGTTCTTTTTTCCTTGCTCAAATAAATCGCGGACACGACTTGCGCCGACACCCACAAACATTTCCACAAAGTCAGACCCGGAAATGGTAAAGAAAGGAACATTAGCTTCCCCTGCAATAGCGCGCGCCAAAAGGGTCTTTCCTGTTCCAGGAGGGCCTACAAGCAAAATACCCCTCGGGATTTTTCCTCCCAGTTTTTGGAACTTTTGAGGATCCCGAAGAAACTCCACCACTTCCTCAAGCTCTTGTTTAGCCTCATCAACGCCGGCCACATCTTTAAATGTGACTTGAATTGCCTTATCATCCATAAGACGCGCCCGAGATTTTCCAAATCCCATGGCTTTATTGCCTCCATTGAGTTGGCGCATAAAGTAAATCCAAACGCCAATGAGTAAGATCATCGGCAACCAAGAAATAATCATCTGGAAGAAGCTGGGTATATCTTCTTCAACGGCTGCTGCCTTAATCCGAACACCACTTTCCAAAAGTTTATCAACCAGATGGGTATCATGAGGCGGGGTTACGGAAGCAAAGGTCATTCCATCGGCGAATTGTCCGCTCACCGTGTCACCACGGATCAGCACTTCTTTTATCTTTCCCTCTTTAGCGTCTTGCAAAAGCGTCGAATAATCAATGGTTGTATGCTGTCTTTGAGACGGGGGAGATTGGAAAAGATTAAAGATGGCTACCAAAAAGAGGCCAATAATAATCCAAAGGGCTAGGTTACGGTTCATAGAATGCGGTTCTCTCACTTAAAAGGGTATATAATAGTTTATATAGTGAATCTTAATGAATCATGAAAGAGGGGCTTTAAATAAATTAATTTTTCTAAATCCGTTTCATTCCTTAGACGACTATAGCAGAGATGAGGAATAGCCACAACCTCCTCCTTAACCCAAATTGTAGGGAGAGAGGGCCAGATACGCCGGGGAATGTTAAGAATCGTAGAGAAAGATGAATCCGTGAAGCCAGACTTCAAAGATCCCAGGCAAGTGTCTTCAGGAAAAAATGTCTTCAGTTCAGGGGAAATCCAAAATCGCTGGTCCCACGGCCGCTTTTCAGAAACGTCCTTCAGAAAAAGAGGACGCTCAATCGCCGAGAGCTCGCGTGACAGATAAATCTTTCCTTTCTCAAAAAACCAATAAATCCTCCCCGCCGTAAAAGGACGTCCGGCTTTGAGTTTCTTTAACACCCCTTCAAGTTGCAAAGACCGCGGCGCATACTCCCCTCCTGAAAACCATTGCATGAGGGATGATACCACTCTTTTAGCAAGGGCAGGATGCAGCCCGTCAAGATCTTCTTGTGAGAAGCTGACATATCCCCCTGGATGGAGTTCAACAAGTCTTGCAAGGGTTTCTTTGAGAGCTTCCTGAATAAAATCAGCGTCTTCTTGAAGTTTCTCCATGGTTTTTAAAAGACGGTCAGAAGAAAGCCCCTCCTCCTTGAGGAAGGAACGAAAACGGCCTCTAAAAAACCTCTCATTTTTATTAGACGGATCTTCAATCCAGTCTTGATTTTCGGCTTTTAAGAATTCTTTAAGATCTTCTGGCTTAACCCCTAAAAGAGGACGCAAAAGTGTAATCCCCTCTTTCACCCATCGCTGTGACATTCCCCCAAGCCCCTTCAAGCCGCTTCCTGAAGTAAGGCGTAACCAAAAGGTTTCTTCCTGATCTTGGGCATGATGGCCTAACAGAAGGGTTGAAATGTGATGCGCCCTGCACCATGACAACAGAAGGTGATACCGCGCCGTCCGCGCTTTTTCTTGCACATGTGAAGTTGGCTTATCCCCTTCCCATTTTAAAATAACGTGCTTAATCCCTCTTTTTAACACCGATTCATGAACACGTTGAGCCTCTAAAGCGGAGTCATGTCTCAAGCCATGATCAACGGTTAAAGCCACAACCCTCCCTCCCTTTTGTTCTGCCCACTTCTGAGCAAGAAGCAAAAGCGCAAAACTATCCGCCCCGCCGGAGACGGCCACGGCAATGGGAGGTGTGATGGGGGAGAGAAAGCTCTCAAATGCGGCAAAGAGATGGGTCATGAATTAATTATATAGGAATTTAAACATACTTTTTAGATTTTATATTATTACTTTATAAGAACTTTGAAGGCAGGTCAATTTTTTCAATTGGCCATCTGAGCGCTGACGTTTTTCAGCTCTTATGTCATCCTTGGGTTAGAAATGCTTTATTTTCGGCACGAAAATAAAGCATTTCTTAGGCCGAGGATCTTGCATTTCCAGAAAATATACTCGATGCAAGAAGTGCTAAGCCCCGAATAAATCCGGGACAAGAACTTCTAAACTCAAGGATTGACAAGAAAGGTGAACTCTAAAATCTGTCCACCCCCCACATGGCCAATCGAAAAATTTGACTGGCTCAAGCACTCGTGTATATTTTAAATATAAAATCGTTAAGTTGCGCCTATTCTCTACTCCCCAAAATCTGCAAGACGCGCAGCCTGATCTTCCGTAATCAACGCTTGAATCATTTCATCAAGGCCCGCGCCCTCTAAAATACGATCGAGTTTATAAAGGGTCAAATTAATGCGGTGATCCGTCACACGCCCTTGGGGGAAATTATAGGTGCGAATGCGCTCTGACCGGTCCCCACTGCCAATTTGGCTTTTACGACTCGCTGACCGCTCTGCATCCTTTTGAGCCCGTTGATGCTCATAAAGCCGCGCGCGCAGGATTTTCAAAGCCTTGGCTTTGTTTTTATGCTGAGACTTTTCATCTTGCTGCTGCACCACAACACCCGTGGGAATATGGGTAATGCGCACAGCACTGTCGGTTGTATTCACCGATTGTCCCCCAGGGCCACTGGAGCGAAACACATCAATGCGAAGATCTTTTTCTTCAATATGAATATCCACCTCTTCCGCTTCTGGAAGAACGGCCACCGTTGCGGCAGAGGTGTGAATACGTCCCCCTGCTTCTGTCTCTGGAACGCGTTGAACCCGATGCACCCCTGACTCAAACTTAAGCTTAGCGAAAACACCTTTACCTGAGATGGACGCCGACGCTTCCTTAATGCCACCAATTCCCGTATCACTTTCATGCAGCAACTCGAACCGCCATCCCTGGAGCTCAGAATAACGTTGATACATCCGGAGAAGATCGGCTGCAAAAAGAGCCGCTTCCTCCCCCCCTGTCCCGGCTCGAATTTCAATGATGGCGTTACGATCATCATCCACATCTTTTGGGAGGAGCAAAACTTGAATCTCTTTTAAGAGAAGGGGCACCTGTTCATGAAGGCGCTGCAAATCGTCTTGAGCTAATTCTTTGAATTCAGGATCACTCACAAGCTCCTTGAGATTTTTTTCTTCATCCACGCACTGCTGCCATTCCATAATTTTTTCAGCAATAGGGGTAAGATCAGAGTATTCTTTCGAAAGCTTTGCAAACTCTGCGGGATCTTCCATTGTTGCTGAAAGTTGTTCTCGGAGCTCATTAAAGCGCATCAAAACTTGGTCTAATTTATGTTCGAAACTCATATTATCTATTACTCTCCACCCTCTGGTTTCTTGTCTCTAAGAAATGCACCTAACTGATCTACTGCAAGTTGAATTTGATCCCCTGATTCTAAATCTTTACATGTCACCTTATGAGACGCAACTTCTTCTTCACCTAGAATCAGGGCATAACGCGCCTTCATCTTATTCGCTTTTTTAAGACGTTTCCCAAGGCCCCCTCCATAGGTCATTTCTACAACAAACCCTTGTTCTCGTAAACGTTGAGCTAATTCCAGTCCTTGGAAATCAAAGCGCTCCTCCATGGGAATAATTGCAAGGGGAGACTTTGGGGCTGGCAGTTGATCCTCATGCAGCATCATGGCGAGGCGATCAATGCCGCCTGCCCATCCAACACCCGGAATAGAAGGCCCGCCCATGGTCGCCATCAGCCCATCATAGCGCCCGCCCGCAAGAACTGTTCCTTGTGATCCTAGGTCTGTCGTCGTCACCTCAAAAGCGATATGGCAATAATAATCAAGGCCACGAACAAGGTGCGGGTTTACTTTAAAGGGAATATTTAACAGGGTTAAGCCTTCCTGAATCTTTGCAAAAACCTCTTGTGAAGCAGGATTAAGGCTTTCGGAAAGAAGGGGGGCTCCTTCTAAAATCTTTTTATCCCCTTCATCTTTCGTATCCAAAATGCGCAACGGATTACGGTCTAAACGCGCCTGACTATCAGAGGAAAGCTTATGATGATGATCTTTTAAATAGGTCACGAGCTGATTACGGTATTGTTTACGACTTTCATCGTCACCCAATGTATTGATTTCTAAAGTCACACGATGGGTCAATCCCAAGGCCTTCAGGGTATCAAACGCTAAAGAAATAACTTCTACATCGCCAAGAGGATCGACAACACCAAATAATTCAACTCCAATTTGGTGAAGCTGCCGCAGGCGCCCTTTTTGAGGCCGTTCATACCGAAACATAGGCCCCGCATAAAAGAATTTTAAGGGCATGGATTGGGTCAGCCCTTCCGAGATGATAGCCCGCGCAACCCCTGCGGTGCCTTCTGGACGAAGGACGATATCCTCTCCCCCTCTATCAGCAATTTCATACATTTCTTTGGAAACAATGTCAGAGACATCCCCGAGGGTCCGCTTAAAAACTTCTTTAAACTCCATCAGGGGCGTTGCCATTTCGGCAAAGCCATAGGTTGCTGCAAGCTGCCTGGCAGCCTCAATAATCAAAGAATGTTTTTGAAATTCAAGAGGCAATAAGTCATGCATCCCTCGAACAGGTTGTAAGGAAGCCATTTGTACTCGCTAGTTCACTTGTGTTGAGATATCTCAGCCATAATGGCAGAATTAGCCATTTGAACAAGATCTTTTTGATCTGCTGTCGCCCATTGGATAGTGTACAGGACATCTTTATAGGTCCATTGAATTTTTGGGTCAGAGTAACTCCCTGCAGCAAACCCTGGGGTGTAATAGCCTTTAACAGTATTGGTTAAGTCAATAGGCACTTTTTGAATCTCAACCTCAGTTGTTTTTTTCCCTTCATGACTAAGGGTGTAATCAGCTGTCATTTGTCCTTTTAACTCTGCTCTTATAGAGCCAAGAGTACAGTAGTGTGCAAAACACCCAGGCGTGTATCCGATAGTGATGGAGTATCTTGCTTTAGGAGACTGAGAGTTAAAATTTTCTTGAAGATCCGTATAAGCAAAATAAACCTTTCCGGCCTCTCCTTTAATGAGTGTAGGGAATAACACTGGAATTTCCACAAAATCAGTGACGTCTTTAATCACGTCAGTCTGATTATAAATAGGGGTAGTCTTCAGATTAACCACGTGATCTGTGGGAATCATGGCCTCTTTTGGAGTGGCATAAGCATTAACGTCTTGAAATGCCATAAAGGCAAATAAAATAGATAATGTATATTTCATATGTAAGCCTCTTGCTTTTTTTATGAGAAATGTTTTTGGCCTAATCAACCCACGCCTCAGGATTCAGAGAAATCCCACTTTTTACTTCTCCCAGATTCCCTGGGAAAGTCAGATTTTTTTCTCCGGAGATAAGATGGACCCCTCTTGCATTTCCTGTTTTAAGAAGAAAATTTTCAGAATTTTTAAACTCATAAGTTTCTTCTGGGTGAAAAAGACGACTTACGATTATGTTTCCTTGGTCATCCTTAACCTCAATCCAAGACTCTTCCGTAACTTTTAAAAGAATGGGCTGAGAAGAGAGCGGACGTGACTGTTCAGCAAGAGGAGGTGGAACAACTGGAAGGGCTTCCTCCTGCACAACATCTTGTACCGGCTGCTGTAAAGGGGGGATGGTCTCTACAATTTCGATCTTTTCTTGAGAGAGGGGTAAAGCGGCCTCTTCAGAAAGAGGTAAAGGTTTCTCGGTCTCTTGGTCTTCTGTTGAGGATGTATGAGCAACGAGAGGTGTTTCCTGGTGCGTACGTGTGCGGCGTACCCATTCATACCCGACAATGACACTCACAAGCACCAAAAGGGAAAGAGCTAAAATACGAAAGCTAGGCATTCCTCTTTTTGTGAGCGGGGTTGGAAAAACAAGCTTCACAGAAGGGTAAGAGGTGGTTTGATCCTTAAATCTTTGAATGAGAATATTTTCATTTAAGTTTAAGAGCTTTGCATAAGATCTTAAGAAACCAACATTGTATACATCACAAATAAGGCTCTCATGATCGCTTTCAAGTTTCCCTAATTGGCGTTTACTAATACGTAAAGTTTTTTCAACGTCTTCAAGAGAAATTCCCCGGGCTTCACGGGCTTCTCGTAAAAGCTTTCCTACGGAATCAGAGGTTGGATCTTGGAGTAATTGATCTGTCATAGAACTCCTTTATTCTCACTAGAGTAAGATAAAGATAACAATAACAATATTTTCTTCAAAAAAACAAGAGGGAGCATGAACCTTATCAAAATATTAAGAAATAAGATGGATGCTGTTCAAAAATACGCATCGAGTAAACCAACCGAAAAGGAGTATCTACATGATAAAAAAGCACAAAGCATCCATTTTCCTGTTTTTAGGCATGCTAATTTTTGCTTGTACACATGAAGTGCATGGCCAAGAAATGTGTTCACTAGCAAGCGGACTTTGCATCCCAGGAGCGTCTAACTGCTGTCCAGGTCTTACTTGTTTAGGCAATACAGATACTTTTGGAACGTGTATTATCCCTCCAAACGAGCTTTAAACTCTTTTACCTCTCCCCTTGTGGGAGAGGTAGTTCATTTCACTTGAAAAATAAACTCTGCCCTTAAGAAGGGGTCGAAATTTTTCATGAGGTGGTCCTGACTTTCCCTCAAACCCCGTTTACCTTTTTCTTTGAATTCTGTATGATATAGCAATTATGCGCCCTTAGCTCAGCTGGATAGAGCGTCGGCCTTCTAAGCCGCAGGTCGCAGGTTCGAATCCTGCAGGGCGCGCCAATTTTAACATTGTCCGAACCGGACACATAGGTAATATGTTTAAAGATCGATCACATCTTGAAAAAGTAATTGAAAAAGCTTGGGAGGAGAGAGAGTTTCTTTCACCTACAAGCACAGGAGAAGAACGAGAAGCTGTTCGAGAAATTCTTTTTCAGCTTGACCGAGGAGACCTCAGAGCCGCAGAGGAGCTCAACGGGACCTGGGTGACTCACGCGTGGGTAAAAAAGGCAATTCTGCTTTCCTTTCGCCTGAATGATTGTTTCCTTATGAGCCGCCACCATGGACTTTCTGCTTACGATAAGGTTCCCTTAAAGTTTGAAGAATGGAGTGAGGAACAATTTAAGGACGCAGGATTCCGTGTTGTTCCAGGAGCGATTGTGCGACATTCCGCTTATATTGCTCCTAAAGTTGTTCTCATGCCCTCTTTTGTTAATGTAGGGGTTTATATCGATGAAGGAACAATGATTGATTCTGCGGTGCGTGTAGGATCTTGCGCCCAGATCGGTAAAAGTTGCCACCTTTCCGATAATGTAGGGATCGGGGGTGTTCTTGAACCCCCTCAGGCTAATCCTGTTATTATTGAAGATAATTGCTTTATTGGGGCATGCTCAGAGATTGTGGAGGGAGTTTTTATCGGCAAAGGAAGCATCCTTGGCGCCGGGGTTATCTTAACGGCTTCCACCAAAATCGTGGACCGGGAAACGGGGGCTGTCACTTATGGACGAATTCCTCCCTACTCCGTTGTTGTTCCCGGCACTCTACCTGATTCTAGCCCCACAAAACCAGCCCTTCAATGCGCGGTGATTATTAAGCATGTGGATGAAAAGACACGCGAAAAAACCTCTTTAAATGAGCTATTGCGGTGATGCTATCGATGACGCTAGGGGGAAACATTTGTCACCCATAGATCCCATTAAGCTAAGCCAAGATTTGATTCGATGCCCTAGCATCACACCCCAGAATGCAGGCGCCCTTGAGGTTCTAGAACACGCCCTTACAAGTTTAGGTTTTGCTTGTGAACGCTTTGATTTTGAAGGCATTTGCAACCTTTATGCCAAAAAAGGATCTGGCTCCCCTCACCTCTGTTTCGCAGGCCATACGGACGTCGTTCCTTTAGGAGACGCGGCCCTTTGGACCCATCCTCCCTTCCAAGGAGATATCCATGATGGTCAGCTCTGGGGTCGAGGAGCTGCTGATATGAAATGTGCTATTGCAGCCTTTGTCAGCGCTCTTGCCCAACACACTATCTTTCAAGGAACAGTGAGCCTTTTGATTACAGGGGATGAAGAAGGGGAAGCCTTGCATGGAACCCAGCGCGTTCTCCCTCTTTTAGCAGGGCGAGGCGATATTCCTGATCTGTGCCTAATCGGAGAGCCTACCTGTGATCTGAAAATTGGGGATACCCTTAAAATAGGACGCCGGGGAAGCATCACGGGAAAGCTCACGTGTTATGGAAAACAAGGCCATATTGCTTATCCTCAAAATACGGATAACCCCATTCCCCGGATGATCGCCTGCTTAAAAACTCTTTATTCTCACTCCTTTGACAAAGGGACAGATCTTTTTGAACCCACTCGTTTTGAAGTCACCTCAGTGGATGTAGGAAATACAGCAAGCAATATCATTCCTCATAAAATTGAGGCTCGCTTTGGGATTCGCCTTAATACCCTGCAAAAGACTGAGGAGATCTGCCAGCTCCTGCGCACCATCTGCAGCAACGAGGGAGGAGACCACGACCTCACCCTTACGACTCATGGGAATGCCTTCTTAACAGAAGATAGGGAGAAAGTTTCTCTTATTCAAAAAGCGGTTCAGACAGTGACGGGATCTCTCCCAGCTCTTAACACCACAGGAGGAACAACAGATGGGCGGTTTATAAATGCTTACTGCCCTGTGGTTGAATGTGGCATGACGGAAGAGACTATGCATCAAGTGGACGAACATGTTTCTCTTGAAGATATTCGAAAACTAACTGATATTTATGCGGCTATTCTTAAGAATTTTTTTGATAAAGGACATGCATGACCCTTTCTATTCCCTTGATAAGATATCCTCATGGAGAAGACCTCCCTCTGCCGAAATATGCCACCCCTCAGAGTGCAGGCGTTGATCTGATGGCTGCCATAAAAAGCCCTCTCCTTTTAAATCCTTTTGAGCGCCAGTTGATTCCCACAGGAATTTCTATGTCTCTCCCCGCCGGATATGAGGCCCAAATTCGCCCGCGTTCTGGCCTTGCTTTAAAGCATGGAATAACCGTCTTAAATTCACCAGGCACTATTGACGCAGACTATCGTGGGGAAATTCAAGTTATACTTATTAATTTAAGCCAAGAGAGTTTTTTAATAGAAAGAGGTCTGCGAATAGCCCAGATGGTGATAGCGCCTGTTTCTACACTTCAGTGGATAGAAGTTGATCAACATGAAAATTTCGAGCACACTCTGCGCCAAGGTGGATTTGGCTCCACAGGGCTTAGATAACAGGCATGAAGTATCACGTTCATCTTTTTATATTTCTTCTTGGAATGACCTCCGCCCTCGCAGCGGAGAAAAATCTTGTGCCCCGCTTTGTCTCCTTAAAGTCAAACGAAGTGAATTTGCGGGTAGGACCAGGCCCCGACTATCCCGTCGAATGGGTTTATCTTAAAGCAGGATTCCCGGTAGAAGTTGTCGCGGAATTTGATACCTGGCGTAAGATCCGGGATAGGGAAGGAACGGAAGGCTGGGTTCACCAGACAATGGTGTGTGCAAAGCGGCACGCCCTTGTTCAACCTTCAGAAATTTTACTTTATGCCCAAGCCGATGAAAAAAGTTCTCCTCTCATTCGCCTCCAACAAGGAGTCGTCCTGGATCTCCTCAAATGTCCGGGAGAGTGGTGCCAGGTCCGTGTTGGTGATTTTAAAGGATGGGTAAAACGCCACACCCTCTGGGGACTCTATCCTAAAGAAATAATAAGGTAGGCAACGCCCCCCTTGATTTTTTACAATATTTACATTATGTTTTAATAGTAATAGTTGTTTATTTAGGAGTATATACGATGTTAAAAAAAATTTTCCTTTTTTTCTTTTTTCTGTTCCCTTGCCTTCTGACTCAGTTACAGGCCCATCGCCACGATCATCTCTTTTTTGCTAGAGGTATAGCGCCAAGACGGTGTTTCAGCGCAAAGCTTATGCCACAACCCCCAGTGCTATTGCCTGTTATACGGCCTGTAGGAAAGCCTATCTTTTTTGCTCCTCCCGTACGTCCTTTTGTTGCATTTCATCCAGCATTTTCTTTGAGAAGACCTCTCATGACGGGACCATTTTTTATGAATAGAAGCCTATCCCCTATGCATAGGCCATTTCTCATACAAAGGTCAGCTCCCACAATGACACTCTCTTTAAGAGCCACTTCTTTACAAAGGCTTATGCGACGTTAATAGGGATTTCTTCTTAAGAAGAATTTATACATCCAAATCCCTAACAAACTGAGCGTTTTGTTGAATATAGGTAAATCGCTTTTCAGGATTGCGGCCCATGAGGTCATCTACAAAAACGGCGATGTCTTTTCCCTCCAACTGAGGAGGGAGGAGAACGCGTTGGAGAACACGTTTCTGGGGATCCATAGTCGTTTCTTTGAGCTGGCTCGCTGGCATTTCTCCGAGCCCTTTAAACCGGCTAATGTCTACTTTTTTAGCCCCTTTAAATTCAGTGGCGAGAAGCCTCTCACGATGGGCATCATCTTGGGCGTAAATGCTTTTACCCCCCTGTGTAAGGCGATAAAGAGGAGGCTGAGCCAAATAAAGATGGCCATTCTCTATAAGCGGGCGCATCTGCTGAAAAAAGAATGTTATAAGGAGGGATGCAATGTGTGCTCCATCAACATCTGCGTCAGTCATGATAATAACACGCTCATAGCGCAATTTCTTGGGATCACAGTCTTTGCCGGCGCCACATCCCAAGGCCAAAGTCATATCGGCAATCTCTTGGTTGGCCCTCATTTTATCCACAGTCGCACTGGCCACATTAAGGATTTTACCTCGGAGAGGAAGGATAGCCTGTGTTTTGCGATCTCGTGCTGGTTTTGCGGTGCCTCCCGCTGAATCCCCTTCTACAAGAAAGATCTCTGTCCCAGCTGCTGACTCAATACTGCAATCCACCAGTTTTCCAGGAAGGCGAAGCTTACGAGTCGCAGAAGCCCGCGAAATTTCTTTTGATTGCTTGCGCCGCAAACGTTCGTCCATTTGAAACATAACGTGCTCAAGCAAACTCTGCGCCGCCTCTGGATTTGCTGTCAGCCAATGATCAAAGTGATCCTTAAGACTTGCGTCAATCAAACGACTGGCCTCAGAGGAAACGAGCTTTTCTTTTGTTTGACCTTGAAATTGAGGGTTTCTTAAAAACACAGACAAAATGCACGAGGCGCTCCCCAAACAATCTTCCGCCGTGAGTTGAGAGGCTTTTTTATTCCCAATGCGTTCCCCATAGGCACGTAACCCTCGAAGAATGGCTTGCCGAAACCCATTTTCATGAGTTCCTCCCTCAGGGGTAAGAATTGTATTACAATAGGAGGTACAAAATCCCTCCTGCTCTAAAGGCCACGCCATTGCCCATTCAATGCGCCCCTCCCCTTCCGTAAAATGGGTCTCTCCTTCAAAAAGAGTAGGGGTTGCCAAAGGAGCATCTCCTAAGGTTTCCTTTAAATAATCAGAGATCCCCCCCGGAAAATGAAAAACAGCTTGATGAGGAGTCCCGTCACATAGGCTTTCCAGGCACTGCCACTGGATCGTGACTCCTTTAAAGAGATATGCTTTGGAGCGCGCAATCTTATAAAGAGTCGCGGGTTTAAATCGGCAACCCTCCCCAAATATGTGAGGGTCTGGAGAAAATGTTATCTGAGTCCCTCGCCGATGGGGACTCGACCCCTTGTTTTCCAAAGGCGTCAGGGGATGGCCTTGTGCATACTCTTGGCGCCACACTTCACGATTCAAAGAAATTTCAACACAAAGTCGCTCGGAAAGGGCATTAACAACAGATAGACCAACCCCATGGAGGCCGCCTGATGTCTTGTAAGAATCACCCCCAAATTTTGCGCCTGAATGAAGGGTTGTAAGAATAACCTCAAGGGCAGATTTAGTAGGAAACTTTGGGTGAGGATCGATGGGAATACCGCGCCCATTATCTCGCACAGAAACAGAGCCATCTTCATGAAGCGTAAGCTCAATGCGATTTGCATATCCCGCAACGGCTTCATCCATCGCATTATCGAGAACTTCTACAACAAGATGATGAAGGGCACGCTCGTCCGTGCCGCCAATGTACATGCCTGGCCGACGTCTAACCGGCTCTAATCCCTCTAAGACTTCAATATCTTTGGCGGAATAGTCCTCTGAGGCGGGTTGGGTTTTAGAAAAAAGATCACTCATGGGCCGCATTATGGGGAAGAAGGCAACACAATGCAAGTCTCTCCGGATACCCTTCCCTGACGTTTTCAACCCCTTCGTGTCATCGCTACAAAAGGTTAGTAACTGTTCAGAAAACTCTAGTAATCAATCTTATCTTTTCTCTCCGCGTATTGCTTCCACACCTCGACGGCTTCCTCGCGCATGATGCTTTGCTCGGAAATAGCACGCTCCGAAATCGGCTTATTGAGTTGAGCATAAATGAAATCGTCGTCAAAGTTACCGTACTTCTTTGAATCGGCAACTGTGGCGCCATAGATGATCCCATCAAGACCAGCCCAATAGGCAGTTGCAAGGCACATAGGACATGGCTCGCTCGATGTGTAGAGGATACAGCCTGTTAGTTTGGGAGTCTTCAATAGAGCGCAGGCCTCCCGAATAGCTTGCATCTCACCGTGCCATGTCGGATCGTGCTGGGCAACAACATGATTGAGCCCATCTGAAAGAACTGTGCCGTTCTTATCGACAATCACAGCACCAAACGCCCCTCCTGTCTTGTACAGAACGCCAGCCTTGTATGAGTTAGCAATAGCACGGGCCATAAATTCCTTGTGCTTTTCCATGGGAAAACGAGCCAGGATTTCTTCCTTGCTGATTCGTGGCATGTCACCTACCCTCCCTCCAGTGTGAGAAACAACCGTTGTTGGGTTATTTTTACTTTCAGCAGAAACAACTGCCAACGGGAAACTCCCTATAAATATAACGAGTGACAACACTGTCGTCCAAGAAATGTGATTTTTATTTAATTTCAAAAAGTTAATCATCACAACGTTTCTTTCTTAGAATACAGTTTTTTTCTCTTCGGCTAATATCTCATAAAAAAGCTTAAGATTTCGTTAGCATTCGTGATTTCTCTAGCAAGAAGATGCTGAAACGATCCCGACTCAAGGCCTGGACTAAAGGTTCGGCATGGCAGCAGTTATCCTGGACTTCAAGAACAATGCGTAGATATAACCTGAGTTTTGGATAAGAAATTAAAACCTCCAATTTAAAACAGTTGGTTAGCGTCATTGCGAGAAGCGTTTGCTTCGAAGCAACCCAGAAAAGCCCCACACTCTTTTTTTAGCTTTTTATTTTCCCCGGACACTCGTGCGCGAAGGCGGGGATCCAGTCATTTCCTGGACCCCCACCACAGCAGGGGATGACACTAAAGGTTAACACTAATAAGGTATCTTCAAGTACGAGCGGTATATCTCCTGCCAGCCCCCATTTGTAGTTATGCTATTTTATTTCTCTTTAAAAAATATCGTATTTTCTAAGATGGTGAGGAGGCAGGTTCAAGGGAGTGAGAAAGGAGGAGAAAAAGGAGAAAGGAAGCGAAAAAGAGAAATGGAGTCTCTCTGGGTACCCCTCCCTGACGTTTTCACCCCCTTCGTATCATCACTTGCCTTCGCGGGGGACAAACGTTAAACAATCGGGATACTGGCCAGCAGCCACTGACAAGAGCCACTATAGTCGCCCCTCTCTCCTGCCAGCTTCCATTTATTTTTAGGACATTTTATCTCTCTTTAAAAAATATCGTAACTTCTAAGGAGGCAAGGAGGCAAGTTTAACCGGAGGAGAGATACAATTTTGGGATTTTATATTTACATGATATATGAATATTTTTTTAAAATCAAAAAATTTTTTGGAATGGACAATCTAAAAAATTTACATTACTTAAAAACTTTTGTATTATAAAAATATAAAATCTCTGAAGTGTGGGTAGATATTATTTCAATAAGATCTCGAAGCAATCTCCGATCGGAGTTGAGGGCGTGGTTGGGATGACATTTTAGGGAAAGCGAACTTTTCCAGCAGGTTCTCCTCAAGCATGTATCTCCCCCCTTGTCAAAAACAGAGTTGATGACAAAGGGGAAAAACACATAGAATTTGCCAGGTGCACGCCCAGCATCCTCTCCTAAGACGCCACCTTCTTAAGCGGAGATGGACTTGGCACATGATTTTCTTGAGGATCTCTCAACACATATCCACGTCCCCACACGGTCTCAATGTAATTTTCTCCGTCAAGGGCATCACACAGCTTTTTACGAAGCTTGCAAATAAACACGTCAATGATTTTAAGCTCAGGCTCGTCCATGCCTCCATAAAGATGATTCAAGAACATCTCTTTTGTCAGAGTGGATCCTTTACGAAGGGATAAAAGCTCTAGAATGGCATACTCCTTGCCGGTCAATCGGATAGGGCGCCCATCAATCTCAACAGTATGCGCTTGCAAATTCACAACCATACGTCCCGTATGAACGATGGAGTCAGCATGACCTTTGGATCGGCGAATGATCGCTTGCACACGGGCTGCAAGTTCAGTCTTGTTAAAAGGTTTGGTCAGATAGTCATCTGCTCCAAACCCTAAACCCTTCACCTTGTCTGCAATTTCATTAAGACCAGAAAGAATGAGGACAGGAGTTGTAATTTGAGACGCGCGAAAGCGTCTTAAAACTTCATACCCATCCATGTCAGGCAACATAAGATCGAGGATAATGAGGTCATAGTCGTACAGCTTCCCAATCTCGAGTCCATCTTCTCCGAGGTCAGTCGTATCCACGACAAATCCTTCTGCCCGCAAAGCAAGTTCAACAACTTTGGCGGTCGAAGAATCATCTTCAACTAATAAAATACGCATTTTTCCTCCTCCCTACCAGAGGGACGCTATGTTTCTAGATAGCTTATTTTTTATAAAACTTAAGCTTTGTTTCTCCTTTTTAGCAAGAAGAGAGTTAAGATTTGGTTAATTTTTTTCTTTTTGTGCATTTAAAAAAGAAAACACAAACCATTTGCTGGAAAACCTGTGAACTCATATGGGTTGAGCCATCTTGATGAATCATCTAGCTCAGACATATCATGTTCTACCAACATATCTGAAAAAATCCTTGGCGCGATTCTTTACTGTACCTATATCACATGTATTGTTTAATTATTATTTAAAAATCTGAAGGCAACTACGAACTTCAGCATTACCTCAAGGGTGATAAAATACGGGGCTAGCGTTCCAGCTCTTATCTTCAATCTAAATTTCCATAAATTTTCAAAGAGCTTTTCGCTTATTGGGAGAATGAGTTTTGTGAAGTGGGTTTTTCTCACGGACAAAGTAGTTCGCGCATAAAAAATGCCCTTGCTACAAAAAAATCTCATTATTTTAATCAAGAAAAAGCATATCACTCTGTAAAAAGAGTAATTTTTTCAATTTTTTTTAATAAGTAGTAAGAGGATTAAAAAACATGAACAAGACACCCATGAGTAGAATAAAGTTAAATTACTTTATACTTTTAAGCAGCTAAGCCTTTCTTATCTCAGCTTTTTCTCCTCTCTCCTCCTTTGGCATGGAGAACGACAGTGTTCAAAAGTCTGGGAAGGTCAGGAAACGTGATGAGATGTCACAGGAGATGCCACAGGAGCGCTCACAAGGGCCCTTCCCCTCCAACTCAAAGCAAGAAAAATCTTCCGATGATGATGGAAAAGAGCCTGCTTAAAAAAAACAAAAAGTTGATACAACGCGTAATGATGCTAACCCTTCTACCACACTACATACTGTAATTGCGCCTCCCCTATCCGAGGGGGGAGGCCCAATTACAGTATGTAGTGTGCCAAATTTTACGAAACCTTAACTCTCCTTGACTATAATGATTTAAGAAAATCATTTAACTACCTTTACTGTAGGTGCCCATATGTTACCTTCTGTACCCCCCCCCGAGGGTTTCTTACCACCTATGACCCAAAAACAGGGGTAGAAATGTTTGATGCACAAGATCGATGGTGTCTTAAACTCCTGACCCAATTTCTAAATGTTTACATGATAAGGGTTCTTTCCCATAGATGCTTCCATCAATGGGGAGGTGCGAAGATGATGCTCAGAGAAGTGTATGCTTGGGCAAATTGCAA
>CANGTV010000021.1 GCA_947457015.1 Alphaproteobacteria bacterium
CACTCCCCATAGATTTTCGATATGTTTAGTAATGTCTTCGCCGGTAATTCTTCCCCCCGACCGAGCGTCTTGCAATTTGATAACCTCCTCTCTAAGAGAGGCTTCTTGAGCAAGTGTAAGCAATGATTTGCGTCCACGGTTAGTCGGGCAACGGGGCAACCCCCCCCTTTTCGTACCACTGAACCCATTCCCAAATGGTCTGACGGGGGTATCCAACGATCTTGGCTGTATCTTTAGTTCTTAATCCACGTTGAAGATGGTGCATGGCTAGAAGTCTTATCTTTGCGTAACCTTTACGTTCTTTTCTAGGTTCTGTTGAGATTTCAATTAATGTATGATATTATGCCTTAAAAAAGGGAGAATATATGTCTTACACACGCCACCTAAGTCCCCATCAGTGGGAAAATATATACAAGTATCTATGTGAATTTTCAGAGATTTACGTACGCAATGAAGACCAGTGTCGCCAGTTTGTTGAAGCGGTGTTCTGGATGGCACGTAGTGGCGCGCAATGGCGGTTTTTGCCCAAAGACTATGGTCATTGGAACACGGTTTATCGCCGCTTTGCTGATTGGGCGGATAAAGGCATATGGTACAAAATGCTATATTATTTTGCTCGTGAACCGGACATGGAATATATCATGGTGGACTCGACTATATTGCGTGCTCACGCTTGTGGTGCTGTAAAAAAAACAAACAAGAACTCGAAGCTCTAGGGCGATCGTGTGGCGGATTTTCCACAAAAATTCATGGAGTTTGTGATGCTTTAGGTAACCCACTGCGCTTTATTTTAACCAGCGGGCAAACTTCAGATCATAGGCAGGCTATTAATTGTATCAGTGGATTAAAATACGGCAGCCTTCTTGCCGATAAGGGGTATGATGCCGATTCTTTGCGTGAATATGTGCGTGAGCATAAATCAGAGCCCATCATTCCTCCTCGGAAAAATCGTCTTGAAACAATTGAATATGACGTTGAAATCTATAAAGAAAGGCATAAAATTGAATGCCTCTTTGGCTTCCTAAAACACTACCGAAGACTTTTCTCTCGTTTCGACAAATATGCCTCTCGCTTTAGTTCCTTCCTCCATTTCGTCGCTGCTCTCCAGTGGCTAAAATGAAATCTTAACAGAACCTATAAAAACGATAAAAATCTTCTTTCATAAACTCTGAGCTTAAGTTCAATCGTCCTGACATGGTTCCTCCCTGTGCTAAAAATAATCTTAGCACAAAAATGATGTCAGGTTAATTTGTTTGATTGGTATTATCTTATGGTCTCTTAGCTCCTGAAGGACCGCATAGCTCTCCCCTTCTTTGCGAAGAGAATTCCATTTAAATCCCAGAGAGTTCATAGGCATCCTCATGTAGCCTTCTGATTGCGAAGTGAATTTTACAACGATCGCCGTTTTGAGATTTTTATCTAATGCAAGAGCTGTTCCTCTATTATGAGTCCACGCCTCCACTTTTGTTTTGTCGAACTCTCGGTCTTTGACAGAGAGAAGCCTCCCAGGAGAATGTTTGGGGTCCAGTCATCGAGATGAGCCTTTGCCACGAGAGCTCCGATTTCAGTGAGATGACGAGTTCTTTTTTTGCGCGCCAGCATATCCACAGAATTTTCCAATCTGTTTGAGGAGATTTTTACGTTGCTCAATTTATTTTTTTCGTTTTTCGAGCAGATTTTGTTTGTGTCATGCGCTACTCCAACGGAAAAGCTGTTAAGGGACAAGCTGATCACACACTAAACTGGGCAAATTACACGTTGTGTATGAAAGCAATAGTGAGGATAAATAATATCCGTAAAAATTTACGTGTCGCGTTAAGGGGCATATTCGTCAGAATTGTCCCATACGCAATATGCAATGGGGTCTCATTGCCGTTTAAAATTAAAAAATTCATTTTGAAAGAAGGTATTAAAACCCAGGGCCATTCAGTTTTCTCGCTGTGGATAGGTGTCCAGAAATACAGGCGGAAACCCATGCCGAAAGGCTGTCTATAATCAGCGGGAAGGGATCAGTTGTGAAAGAACGGACGAGCTTTTAAGGAAAAAGGCAGAAAGATGTGAGCTGCGTAAGAATAGTCACCTCGACAAAGAATTAGTTGTTGTTTTAACTGACGACAAACAAATTACCTTTGAAGATCGCGTGGAGTTGAGCGGGTGGCTTGCTCAAACCAAATTTGTGGATAAAGGGGGGGCTGTCTAACTGTTTTCTTTCTTTTGGTGACAATTTGGAGACAACTTCATCTTTTTGATTTTATGTCTTCTCAAATTTTCTTAGAAAATCTGGTGCCGAAGAGGTGAATCGAACACCCGACCTACTGATTACGAATCAGTTGCTCTACCAACTGAGCTACTTCGGCATTAGTCTGATTTTTTAAAGAATCCCCCTTGAAGATGCAAGGATAATAAGAGATGGGATTCCCCTCAAGATTAATTGTGTGAAAATGAATAGGATCAGGACTTAAAAAATGGAGCTGGGCGAATACGGTATTTGTTGTTTTTTAATTTATAAATTATTCGTCATCTCATCTCCTTTTACTTCTACCCACCCTTGCTGTAAGGGAGATTTAGAAATACGCACATCTTGCATTTCCCACTTTGCATGGGAAAAAGAAGTAAGGAAAATTATGGACCCAAGCAAAAAAGGAACGATCATAAGAAGGAAAAATTTATAAGATCTGCTGGTTTTTTGTCTGATACATTTTGCCTTCATGAAAGCCTCTCTTAAAATTTTTTGCTTATAAGAGTATTTTATCAGTGAGGATTAAAAATTTTGTTAAGACTTCGTTTAGAAAGGGTTAACGAGCATGAGAGGCTTGGGATAGGATTCTTCTTTTTCATTTTAAACAATGTATTACGCAAAATAGTTTCGTCTTAGCGGAAGACAGAGGCGTTGAAATAGGGAGTGGAGGGGGAGACTTCTTCTCTCTCTTACCGTTTTCGGGTGAGAGCATAAAGCGCAGCGTCTTTTAAAAGAGAAGCTCTTCCTTGAAAAAGCGACAGGGCGGCTATGGCTTCTTCAAGAGTGGCTTCGGTCTTTTTGTACAGTAAGTCTGGGCCGAGAAGGCTAAAAAAGGTGAGTTTAGATGCATCTTGGTGTATAGGTTTTCCTATGGCTTCCTGACTTCCACATCCATCCAAAAGGTCATCAATCATTTGAAAGGCTTGCCCAAAAAGAAAGCCGTACTCGCGTAAAGCATCGCGTTCTTGGGAGGAAGCTTTCCCTAAAATAGCGCCAGATTCACTGGCGAAAGCAAAAAAGAGACCCGTTTTAAGGCGCTGGAGGTCTCGCAAATCTTGCTCCGTGTGACAAGATTTTTCTTGACCCAGATCTCTCATTTGTCCTGCTACCAAACCGTCAGAGCCAATGGTGCGGGAAAGGTTCTCTATGAGAGTAAGACGGATGTCAGCAGAGGTGTTGAGGGAGACAAGAGTTTGAAAAGCAAGAGGAATAAGGGCATCTCCCACAAGGATGGCAGTCGCCTCTCCAAACGTCTTATGACAACTGGGTTTTCCACGCCTAAAATTAGCATTATCCATAGAGGGAAGGTCATCATGGACAAGGGAATACGCTTGGATAAATTCAATGGCGGCGGCGGTGTGTAACGTCTCTTGAAGAGGGACGTTGAAAAGTTGGCACGACTCCCATACTAAAAACGAACGAAGGCGTTTCCCTCCTCCCAATACGCTATAGCGCATGGCTTCATGGAGGCGGCTTGTTGGAGGGGGAAGGAGTGTTTCTAAAACCTCTTCAACCGCGTGGGCAACCTTGTGAAGGTGGGCGAGAAAGGAATCAGATGTCAAGATCTGCGGGCTTTGTTGTAAGGGAACCATCAGGTCCAACCACAATTTGTTCTACGCGAAGACGGGCGTCTTTTAGCTTTTTCTCACAGTGAGCTTTCAAAGCGGCTCCTCTTTCATAAGCTTTAATGGCATCCTCAAGGCTTATTTTTCCTTCTTCAAGACGACGAACAATCGTTTCAAGTTCGCGTAAAGCCTCTTCAAAGCTCATGGACTCAAGAGAGGTCATGGATTCTCCTATAGGTGGGGACAGGGTGTTCTCCTTTATAATCATAAAAGCCTTGCTTTGTCTTGCGTCCAAGCCATCCCGCTTCAACATATTTAACTAACAGAGGACAGGGTTTGTATTTACTGTCACCGCGAGTCTTATACAAAACTTCCAAAATAGAAACGCAGGTGTCAAGGCCAATGAGATCTGCGAGCTCTAAAGGCCCCATAGACTGATTTGTGCCTAAGCGCATCCCCTTGTCAATGGCTTCAATGGTCCCGACTCCCTCAAAAATGGCGTAAACGGCTTCGTTGATCATGGGCAGTAAAATTCGATTGATAATAAATCCAGGATAATCTTCGGAAACAGCTGTTTCCTTTCCGAGACGTTTGACAACATCCCCTATCGCATTAAAAGTAGCTGTTGAGGTCTCAATTCCTCGCACAAGCTCGACGAGGGGCATCACCACAACAGGATTCATAAAGTGCATCCCCATAAATTTATCGGGACGATCGGTGGCATGCCCAAGAGCTGTAATGGAAAGAGAAGAAGTGTTAGAAGCCAGGAGACATTGAGAAGAGAGATGAGGGATTAGCTCTTTAAAAAGGGATTTTTTGGCGGTTTCGTTTTCTGTAATGGCCTCAAGGACAAGATCGCAGGACTGGAATTCTTTTAAGCTCTCAACGCTTTTGAGGCGGGCAATAGCCTTTTCCTTGTCTTGGATAAGAAGTTTATTTCGGGCCACTTTTTTTTCTAAGGAGCGGTCAAGGCTTGCAAGGCTTTCTTGAAGCGCTTCTTGAGACGCATCATGTAAAAACACATCATAGCCGGCTAAAATGCACGCTTGAGCAATTCCGGTTCCCATTTGGCCTACGCCAATAATACCAATTTTCTCAATCATAATGAGTCTCCGGCATAAGGATGGGGTTAGAGATCATATTTCTCTTTAATAACATTAAAAGCCTTTTGCATGGCGTCGTAATAACTTTTAATTCTGTAATAAATTTCTGTTGAAAGCTTCCAATTGTATATATGAGAAGTTTTGTTGCGATCTTTGATCATCAGTGTCCATAAGGGTGCATCGTCAATGAGCTTGAGTTGAAAAGATTTTTCGAGAACCTCTTTGGGAGAGTCAACATCATATTCCTCCTCAATGCATATCTTCTTAAGGGTTTTCCAGAAAAGCTCTGCACAAAATTCAAATCGTTGGATTGTAGCATCTTTGACATAAGATTTTTCCATTTCGGGTTCTTGAACCATTTCCTGGAGCTTTTCAAGGGCCTCACTTAAATCCAAAAAAGAATCATACCAAGGATAAGAATTAGGCTTTCTTTCAAATAAGACCACTTTATCTTTCAGGATATTATATCTTATTTTATCGTTTTCTGAGAGGGCATCAAAGCGAACAATATCAATATGGAGAAGTGTATTGGCGTTTTCAATTATTTCTTGAATTTTTCGCCACTCTTCTTCTGTTGCTTGAGGACAAAGAATAGCAAGATCTATATCAGATCGTTCTATATTGTCTTGTCTTGCTCTTGACCCATAAAGCCAAATGGCTTCCACAAAAGGAAGAGACCTTAAGTCGTAATAAAAGATATATTGTTTAATATTGAGCTGCGGATTCATGGATTGAGTCTACTCTATTTGCCTTTAACCCTCAAGTTATCCTTCATCGGTTTGCCCCTGGTACCCATAAGATATCGCCTTCTTCTTGATGGTTGGCATAACGGGCAAGAACGAAGAGAAGGTCTGAGAGCCTATTGAGATAGTGAATAATAAAGGGGTTCAGAGGGTCTTCCTCGTTTAAAGAACAGACAGTTCTTTCCGCACGCCTTACCCCCGTTCGTGCTTGGTGGAGTGTGGCGCTCAAAGGAGTGCCGCCAGGCAAGACGAAGGATTTAAGAGGAGGTAAGGTGGCGTTATAGTGATCTATGGCCTCTTCTAAGAAAGTGACTTGAGAAGGCTGAATACGAAGGTCTTTTGCATCGTCTTTTTCACCTGGAATGCAGAGGTCAGCGCCTAGATCAAAAAGATCATTTTGAATGCGTGATAAAAGACGATCAATTTCTCCTTCTCCGTGAAGGCGTGCAAGCCCAATGAAAGAATTGGCTTCGTCCACATCACCAATCGCAGCAATACGAGGAGAAGACTTTAAAACTCGCTCTTTCGTTCCTAAGGAGGTTTTTCCTTTATCGCCCCCCTTTGTATAGATCCGCGTGAGTTGAACCATTTAGTGTGCCTCGAAGAAAAGAAGAAGAGAAAAAATAAGAATAGCTAAAGCTTGAAACAAAATGCGCAGACGCATCATTTTGTTACTGCGCATGTTGGCTTTTCCCCCATCTTTAAGCATGTTCAACAATCCTAATGCCAAAGAACCCATTGTTGCGATCATAGCGCCAATGAGGAGTATTTTAAGGAAAAGTGTTAGCATCATACCTTATATTTTTGAAGAAGTCCATTGAGGTCTTCGGCCGTACACAGACCCAGATGGACAGGGCTCTGCGGCTTGATCTCAGTCATGTTTCTATGAGTTTTTGCACGAATGGCTTGAATTGTTGTCTTTGTGGTGCCTAAGACTTGAATAATATCTCCATCGCTAATGGCAGGAATTTCTTTTAAAAGCCAGGCAATGGCATGGGGTTTCGCTTGCCTTAAAGAAACAGGCGTATATTTTGCTCTTTTTTTGATTTTTCCAACCTGGGGTTTGGGCGAAAGGCGAAGCCGTGCCCCCCGATCAGCTTGGCAGCGTTGAACTTCGTCTAAGGTGAGTTCTGCCGTTGTGATAGGATCGTGTCCCATCATTCCGACGACAATTTCTCCATCGGCAATCGCTTGCACTTCTAAGGGATGTAGCCCACAAAATTCACCAATTTGCTCAAAGGTTAATGTTGTATTGTCAATTAACCAGATGGCCGTTGCTTTTGGCATAAGAGGACCAGTCATGTATTTTCACCTTTCATTAAAATTTCATAAACTTGAAGGCATTCAAGCATAGGTTAGACATCTTCGAAACTAAAATCTTTAAAATTCCTCATCTCCAAAGCAAACTCCAAGCCCTCTTGCCGTTTTTACAAGGGTACCCTGAGGATCCACGGCTTGATATCCTTCAATAGCGTCTCGAATAGGGACATCCACGACAGAACGGTTTTTCCAAGCCACCATACGGTCAAATTTTCCACTTTCAATAAGGTCAACAGCGTAAACACCAAAAGCAGAGGCGAGAAGCCTATCTTGAAAAATGGGTTGTCCTCCCCGTTGAACGTGTCCCAAAATCGTAAAGCGCGTTTCAGCGCCTGTGAGTTCAGTGATGCGATTGGCAAGATAATGGGAAATCCCTCCGTAGCGGCTTTTTCCTGTTTCATCTGTAATGGTGGATTTTTCGCCCATCTCAGTTCTGACAGCTTCTGAAACCACAACAAGAGCAAAATTTCTTCCTCTTTCCTGCAAAAGTTTTATTTTTTGAGCAATTGTTTCCATTTTATGAGGAATTTCAGGGATTAAGATGATGTCTGCTCCTCCCGCAATTCCAGCTGCTAAAGCAATATGTCCTGCGTCTCGTCCCATGACTTCTAGAATCATCACGCGATCATGGCTTGCAGCGGTGGGTTGAAGTCGATCAAGTGCTTCTGTTGCGACATTGACGGCTGTCATAAAACCAATGGAATGTTCTGTATGGCTGAGGTCATCATCAATTGTCTTGGGGATTGTCACAAGGTTAAGCCCCCCTTGCTGGGCGAGGCGCCTTAGAATGGCTTGACTCCCATCTCCTCCAATCCCAATTAAGGCATCAAGTTTTAGAAGATGGTATCCTTCAATAAGATCTTCTGAGATATCTTTAAGGGTGCCATCTGGAAGTGGGTAAGCAAAAGGGTCCCCTTTGTTGGTCGTCCCTAAGATGGTTCCCCCTTGCTGTAAAAGGGTTTCATTGCAAAACGAAAGATCAAGTTTAAGGGCGTCCACAGGACGTCGCATGAGACCATGGGTGCCTTGATGGATCCCATATACCTCCCATCCATACTTTTGAATGGCGCGCAAGGTAATGGCCCGAATGGCAGCATTTAATCCTGCACAGTCCCCACCACTTGTTAATATGCCAATTTTCTTCATTTAATCAACCTCTTTGCTTTATTTAACTTAATATTAATAACTTTATTGCGGATTTTAGCAAAAATTTTTGGTAAGATAATTTCTTAAAAAAGAGTAAACGAATATGATACCAATTGAAACTCTAAAGCACACGTTGCAGATGCTTAATGAGGAGCATCGTGCGTTAGATGAGGATATTACGCGTTGTATGAACCAGCCTCTTTACGATCAGTTGGCTGTGCAAAGATTAAAGAAAAAAAAGCTGAAGCTAAAGGATCAAATCCTTACGCTTAAGATGAAATTGATTCCTGATATTATTGCCTAGCTCCAAGGGATAGAAGAGTAGGCACAGCTATTTAATTATTTCATTATGCAGTATAGAACAGTTTCTGAATGACATCAAATTTTCCGATTGGCCATTTCGAAATAATTTTTGCTTTTTTTAAAAATTTACATATGATTGTAAATATAAAATCGTAGAAAAATGTCTTCTTAAAAAGAGATACGGAAAATCGACAAAATCACTTTGCACTACTTGTGCTTTCCGATCCACATTTGACACAGCCATTAGGTGCCTCATAGCGCTCACCAGGAGGACAAGGAAGAAATTTCTAGAAAGTTAAAAAGGAGTTTCCTTATCCAAAGTTCAGGTTGCTTTACAAGGAGCTTGGAGCCCTTCCTCAAGCCAAGAGATGGCGGCTTTTGGGTTATGGTTTTCTTCAAGTTCAAGGGTTGCGAGGAGAGGATAAATCTCAGGGGGCGGGTCTTGTTTTAAGAGGGAGGAGAGGGCGGCACGAGCTTCTCCCCACAGGTGGGCTTTCAGGGCCGTGCGGGCGAGCAGTAAAAGACTTTCTTTGGACTTTGAATTGTGACGCATGAGTTGACTCGCGGCTTGGTACCCATCCAGATCGTTTTTAGGCGTAAAAATTGTAAGATAAAGATCCCCTAAGGATTGCGTTGGGGCGATCACCCATGTGGTTTCAATGACATGGAGGGCCTCACGCTTGTGTCCTTGATCAGCAAGAAGTTGGGCAAAATTTGCGGTGGCCTCAGAGAGGCTTGGATCTAATCCGTGAGATTGTTTTAAAAGCTCTTCTTTTTTGGAGAGAGACGTTTTAGGGTGCATGGCTTGAAGATAGAGAAGCGATGCAATTTTCTTTTTGCTTATCTCCGACGATAAATAGCCCAGGTCTTCCAGACGTAAAATAAGGTCTTTTGCTTTTGTAAAATTCTTTTGCTCAATCGCCACGTTTTTTAAGTGAGTTAAAACCCAAGACGAAGAAGGGACAAGCTCTTCAGCTTTTTCCAATAAAATAGAAGCAAGTTTAGAATCTCCTCGGTGAAGTGCGGCGCGGATTTGTCCTTTAAGACCCAAAAAAGATGCAGAGGGAAGCTGGGAGAGCTCCACAAAACACTTTTCGGCTTCAAGAGGGTTGTCTGTTTTTTCAAAAAGATTTCCTGAGAACCAAAGAAAAAAAGGATTCTTGGCAAGATGCTTGCTGGCTTTTTTTTGAGAGTGGATGGCGCTTGTAAAGCTTTCAGCTTCAAAGGCGGTGCAGAGATCTAAAAGCTCATGGTCCGCTTTTCTCTCCTGCGCCCGTTGGAAAAAGGAAATCCATCGGAGGGGGATTCCTAAGAGCCAGGAGAGGGTTAGTTTTAAAAGGGCAAGGCCACAAAAGAAAACAAGAAGGATAAGAAACCCAATAACAACGGAGAGTTGAATCTCGACCCCTAGCCAAATAATTTTAATATATCCTGGATCCTGGAGGTACCAAAGACCAATGGAGGCAAAGGCTATGAGAAGAAGGAAAAGATATAAGATCCATTTCATGGTTTATCCTCCTGCAATCTCTAAAAGAAGAGTTTTGCGGGTTGTCTCAAGGAATAAACGATCTTGGGCCATTTTTTTCCAAGAAGAGAGAGGGGCTTGATCTTCTGGGGGGAGTTTTTCAAAGCTCTCAAGGGCTTTCTGAAGATTGTGCGCTTGAAGAGCTCTTTGGATATCTTCAAGCTTCCCAAGCTTATAGTTCCCTTCTTCGTCGAGTCTTTGAATGTGGACGAGAGACTTCATTTTGCTTTTAATCCGCTGCCACAGAGAGAGGTGAGAGGGAGGAGGAGGGAGAGCCAAGGAAGCTTCAAGATACATATAATTTTTGATATCTCCCATAGAGACTAAGGTGGCGAGAAGAGGGGGCGCCCAGGGATCTGGCGTTTTTTGAAGAAATGCTTTTAGGGAATCTAAGGGAATAAATCCTTCTAAAATGCCGTTGGCAAGTTCAAGGGCGATAAGCTTGTGAGGGATCTGTAAGGATACTTGGGTCTGGGTGAGCTTTGCCTCTAAAGCTGCCACACGATTGGTAAGGGATTGAATATCTTGTTGAAAAGAAGGAGGTGGTGCTGGCGCGGGTGTTGAGGGAGGCGCTTTAGGCGCAATTTGTTGCTCTATAACAGCTTGCAAAACGTGTTGTGTCTTTTTTTCCAACTGGCGTTTCCAGATGAGGACGATGGAGATGGTAAAAAAAATAAAAAAGGCCAGAAAGATAAAAAGGTTTTTAAAAAAATCAGGGAAATAAGACCACTGATACCAAGAGAGAGGGGGGGGTGTTTTTTTATTGTTTTTCATTAAAATATCCTATCATCCCTTGGACCGTTGGCCGTGGGCTTACCCAAATCTTTTTCCAATCAAGACAGCGTGCTCTTTCTACTACATTCTGGCTTAAACATAAAGATGTTATGGAGGAGGCCATTTTTTCAAGCCCATTTTTTTCCAAGAGATTAATAAACACATCTGTAGTGCGCGGGGAGAAAAAAAGAACATGGGACATTTTCTGCTGCTGAATATCACTTATAAGAGACGAAGGAAGATCATCAACCTCTTTAATATGATAGATGATGTGGCGCTGTGCCTGAAATCCTTCCGTTTTCAAGGTTTCAACAATATCACCCCTCACAACGTCACCAGAAAGATGCCAGAGAGTTCCATTTGTGCGCGCTGCTTTTTGAAGAATAAGGAAGAGCAACTCTTTACTTGTGCCGGAGGAACTGAATACGGTTTTAAACCCCCTGTTTTTGGCAAATTGTGCGGTTTGGTCCCCCACCACATAAAGGGGAAGTTGCTTGAGTTCTTCCCTTTCCTCAAGGGCCCGAAGCGCATTTTTGCTTGTAATGATTAAACCTTGGGGATTTTCTAAGGACGGACATGGAAGAAAGAAGGGTTTAAATAAGGGACAGAGATACGGCTCCACTCCTTTTGCGGTTAAAGCCTTAGCGAGGGAAAGGGCTTCTTCTTCTTGACGAATCACAAGGGCACGGAGGTGGTTCATGGTTTAAGTCTTTCTGCAGCCTCTTCACCGATGCGCTTGCTTTGAGGGGCAGGGCCTTCATGAGAGACAAATCGCATCTTCTGACCCTGCGGATCACTCACCATGCCTTTGAAAAAGAGGGTGTCTCCTTCAAGGTACGCATATCCCGCCATGGGTGTTCGGCAAGATCCTTGGAGGGCTCTCATAAAAGCTCTTTCAGCAGTCACAGCTTGAAAGGTGGGCAAATGGTTGAGAGGGGCGAAAAAATCATGATCTTCTTGGCGGCATTGGACGCCAATTGCCCCTTGGGCAATGGCGGGAAGGAACTCATCTATATCCAGAATTTGTGTAGCTTTTTCAAGAAGTCCCAAGCGTTTAAGTCCAGCCACAGCAAGAAGGGTTGCCATAACCTCTCCTGCCTCAACTTTTTCAAGACGTGTGGCCACATTTCCCCTTAAGGGAACTACAGACAAATGGGGATATTTATGAAGCATATGAGCTTGGCGACGCAGAGAAGATGTCCCGAAAAGGGCCCCTTTTGGAAGCTCTTCCAAAGCTTGTCTATTGTGGGTGACAAGAGCATCCCGTGGGTCTTCTCGTTCGAGCATAGCAGGAAAAGCGAGACCTTCTGGCACTTCAGCGGCGACATCCTTCATGGAATGAACGGCAAGATCGATGTCTTTCTTTAAAAGGGCCGTTTCAATTTCCTTGGTAAAAAGAGATTTACCTCCGATGTCCGTTAAGCTTCGATCAACAATTGTATCCCCCGTTGTTTTGATGGGGACGATATCAAGGATGACGTTAGGATAGTGAAACTTAAGAGCGGCCAGAACCTCTTGGGTTTGTGCAAGAGCGAGGGGACTTCCTCGTGTTCCAATGCGAAGGGATTTCATAAAAGGTTTATATCTCCAATGGAGATATGCGCGCAAGAGATTAGTCCAAAAGGGCGATGGGGCAGAGTTGATTTTTCAGGTAAAAACGACCTCTCCCACAAGGGGAGAGGTAAAAGAACTAATCCTCTGAGACCTTGCAAGAACCTAACGTAAAAATTGTCAAAATCTGATAAATAAGTCATAGTCTTCCTGCTTCAAAAAGCGTATAAGGGAGAAAAGGGAGGGTAACAATCCTCCTTCAAAAATTCACAATGAATAGTGGAGAAACACAACCATGGATGTGATTCTTGTTCCCCTGATCGTGGTTTTAACCTCAGTTATTGGAATTTATGTTTGGATCGTCATTGCGAGTGTGATTATGCATTGGCTCGTGAGCTTTCACGTGGTTAATCACAGCAACAATTTTGTCCTTATGGTAAGGGAATTTCTCTATCGGGCGACAGAACCCATCCTCATGCGCATTCGTCGGTTTCTGCCCACTCTAGGAGGATTTGATCTCTCTCCGTTTGTACTGATTGTTATCTTGTGGTTCTTACAAGCTGTTCTGGGGAGACTTCTGCTAAAAATCATTGTGGTGGGGAGTGTCTAAAATTATTGATGGCCGCAAAATTGCGGAAGATATAAAGACAAATCTTTTGGCCCTCGCCCAAGATCTTGAAAAAAAGACAGGGATTAAACCTGGTCTTGCTATTTTAAGGGTGGGAGAAGACCCTGCGAGTCAACTTTATGTTCAACGTAAAGGATTGTCGGCTAAAGATGTGGGCTATTGTTTCGAAGAACATGTTTTTCCTGCCTGGGTCTCTCCTCATCTGTTGGAAGCTAAAATCCTGGAGCTCAACCAGGCTGAGCATATTCATGGGATCATTCTTCAACTTCCTCTCCCTCCTCAATTAGATAAATTTCATTTTTTATCCCTTATTGATCCTTCCAAAGATGTGGATGGATTACATCCTTTAAATGCGGGAAAGCTCTTTCAAGGACTGCCTGGAGGGTTTGTGGCGTGTACGCCTCTGGGATGCCTTAAACTTCTTCAAACAGTTCATTCATCTTTAGAAGGCCTTAATGTAGGAGTTGTGGGGAGTTCCTTACTTGTGGGGCGTCCCATGGCTATGCTGATGCTCCAGCAAGATTGTACCGTATGGATAGCGCACTCAAAAACGCAAAATTTACCGGCTCTTTGTGAGACGGCTGACATTCTTATGGTTGCCATTGGAAGCCCTCAGTTTATTCAAGGAGACTGGATTCGGAAGGGAGCAACCGTACTTGATGTAGGAATTAATCATTTGGCTTCTGGTGATATTGTGGGAGATGTGGATTTCTTGTCGGCCCAGACGCGAGCGGGAGCTATCACTCCTGTCCCTGGAGGGGTGGGTCCCATGACCGTCGTCTCTCTGTTACGCAATACCTTAGAGGCTGCCTTTCGGCATGCGGGTCAACCTTTCCCTCTTTAAATATTTTGTGGACCTTGTGATCCCTTTAAGGTGTATGAAATGTGGCACTATTTTAGGGGATAAGGAGGGGCTTTGCCCCACGTGCTGGCCCCACATCCCCTTTATCTCTAAGCCTTTTTGTGCCTGCTGTGGGCTTCCCTTTGAGTTTGATATTGACGAAGACGCTCTCTGTGGCCCTTGTAGTTATGAGCAACCTCTCTATACAACAGCTCGCTCAGTTTTTGCTTATACGGAGGGCAGTAGAGACCTTATCTTAAAGTTTAAACATATGGATGCGCTCAGTTCTGTGCCTCTTTTTGCCCACTGGATGGCGCGCTCTATAGGAGATAGGGACGGGGCTCTTTGTCTCCCTGTTCCCCTTCATTGGACACGGCTTTTTATGAGGACCTATAATCAAGCAGCACTCCTTGCACGCGACATTTCACGTCTGAAGGGGTGGGAGTATGCTCCGTCGCTCTTGCTGAGAAAACGAAGGACACCTTCGCAAGGATATCTCTCCCGAAAAGAGCGACTCAAAAATGTGGAACGAGCCTTTGCCGTTTCTAAAAAGAAAAAAGATTACATTGTTGGTAAACACATCATCCTTGTGGATGATGTGTTTACGACAGGAGCGACATTGAATGCGTGCTCTAAGGTTCTTCTTAAAGCGGGTGCGGAGAGTGTTCATGTTTTGACCTTAGGGCGAGTTGTCAGAGGAAGGCAGATTGTTTAGAAGGTAGAACAAAAGCATAGAAACTCTTTTTTGCCTTATAAAAAAGCTTGTAATCTAACTTCCATACGAAATATGTTGTTCATCTCTTTTGGTTCTTGTTAGGAAAAGTTGTTCATGAAAACTACCTCTAAGTTGTTTTTGAGTTTAAGTGCTGTTCTTTGTGTGTCGTCTTCTCTTGATGCGACCCTCTCTTGTGGAGATCACGAGAGCGGTGAGGGTTACCCCACCACCAAGTCAACAGCCATACATCGAAGTCAGATTGTTCCCTTTGATGGCTCTGCCATAATGCTTCCAACCCATATTCCTTTAGCAGTCGTGGAAAAGCCTGTTCCGCCTACAATGTCTCGTGATTCCGAACCTAACACCAAGATGGTGGTCCCTTCTTCTTTACAAAGTATATATCCAAGTCAGATTGTTCCCTTTGATGGCTCTGCCATAATGCTTCCAACCCATATTCCTTTAGCAGTCGTGGAAAAGCCTGTTCCGCCTACAATGTCTCGTGATTCCGAACTTAACACCAAGATGGTGGTCCCTTCTTCTTTACAAAGTTCAGAAGCTGCTAGAGAGCGTGATCCTTCTCTTCCCACAGGAATACTTATAGTGCCTGAATCTCTCATGAACAATGAGTTCGATTTTTTTGAAGGATTACGGCGGCGAAATGCTGCTTCTGTGGTTTCTCAACAGGAATTCAATAGAATGCAGCAAGAATCTAAGATAAGTGAGGAGAGGTAGGAGTTACTTCTCTCATGGCACCTTTAGCTGTCTTTTAGAGCGGGTTCTCTTGTTGAAAGGGAAGGGGTGAGTTATTACTGACAGCCCAAAAAAGATGAGGTATATATCTAACCGAGCTTTGGATAAGAACAGAATCGTTAAAAACTAGGTTCCTTATCTAAATCTCAGGTTATCTAGGCAACGAGGCTACTCTATGTTCATCCCTTTGCGCGTTCATACAGCTTATTCTTTGCTTGAAGGGGCTCTCCCTGTTAAAAAGCTGCTTGCGCTTGCTCAGTCTTATAATATGCCCGCGGTGGCCATAACAGATACGGGTAATCTTTTTGGAGCTTTGGAGTTTTCTTTAGCGGCACGAGAGGCGGGTATTCAACCCATTCTTGGCTGTCAAATTCAAATCACAGCTAAAGCCGAAACAGACCTTCTTGTTCTTCTTGTTCACAACCAAGAAGGATACAAAAACCTTCTCAAAATTATTTCACATACTTACCTCCAAGGGGGAGATCCTCCTCAAATTGAGATGGAAACATTAGCGTTGTGGACAGACGGGCTTATTGCTTTAACGGGCGGACCACGAGGCGGGCTTGCAAAGCGTCTTGTGCGGGGTCTTGAGGGAGACTCTTATGTAAAAACTCTCCAAGCTCTTTTCAAAGATCGACTTTATATTGAAATTTCACGTCAAGGAATCGCCACCTCTGAGGATGAGCGCGTCGAAGAAGAGCTTATCAATCTTGCTTATGCTCATCATATTCCTCTTGTTGCAACGAACGAGGCTTTCTTTCCTGATCCGTCCTTATATGAGGCGCATGACGCCCTCTTGTGTATTGCGGGCGGGACTTATGTGAATGAGAAAGAAAGACGTCGCCTTACGCCTGACCATTGTTTTAAATCTCCGGACGAGATGGAAACGCTTTTTGCTGATCTTCCTGAAGCGATCAATAACACCCACGTCATTGCCCAGAGATGCAGCTTTCTTTTAACTCCTATTGATCCTATTTTGCCTTCTTTTCCATGTGAAGATGAGGTGGAAGAGCTTCGGACCCAAGCCCGCATGGGGCTTGAAAATCGCCTTATGCGCTATGTCTTTACCTCAGAGATGGACTCAAAAACAAAGGAGGAGATCCGCCAAAAATACACAAAGCAACTTGAGTACGAGGTTGGTGTTATTGAAGAGATGAAGTTCTCTGGGTATTTCCTTATTGTTGCAGACTTTATTAAATGGGCAAAAGGCCAAGGGATTCCTGTGGGACCAGGACGAGGCTCAGGCTCAGGGTCAGTCGTAGCGTGGTCTTTAACGATTACGGACCTTGATCCTTTGCGGTTTGGCCTTGTGTTCGAGAGATTCTTAAATCCAGAGCGCGTTAGCATGCCGGACTTTGATATCGACTTTTGTCAAGATCGGCGAGACGAGGTCATCCGGTATGTGCGCGATAAATATGGGGCTGATCGTGTTGCCCACATTATTACCTTTGGAAAGCTTCAAGCGCGCGCAGTTTTGCGAGATGTGGGCCGTGTTTTGCAAATGCCTTATGGTCAAGTGGATCGTATTTGTAAGCTTATTCCCAACCATCCCGGGACGCCGGTTACGATTGAAGAAGCCCTTGAACTTGAGCCACAGTTAAAGCAAATGGTGGAGCAAGAGGCGGAAGTCAAACACTTGATTTCCATTGCCCAACAGTTGGAAGGGCTCTATCGCCATGCCTCAACGCATGCCGCAGGCGTTGTTATTGGAGACCGTCCCTTAAATGAGCTTGTCCCTCTTTATTATGATGCGCGCTCTCCCTTGCCTGCAACTCAATTCAATATGAAGTATGTTGAGCAAGCAGGGCTTGTGAAATTTGACTTTTTGGGCCTCAAAACTCTTACCGTTATTCAACAAACGGTGGCGTATTTAAAAGAGAGAGAGATCGATCTTGATATCCTTGCTCTTCCTTTGGATGACGACAAAACCTTTGAGCTTTTAAGGCGAGGTGAGACAATCGGCATGTTCCAAGTGGAAAGCTCTGGCATGACCGATCTTGTGCGCAAGCTCAAACCGGATAAATTTGAAGATATCATTGCGATAGGAGCTTTATATCGTCCTGGTCCTATGGATAACATTCCGCGGTTTATTGCGTGTCGTCATGGTGAAGAAGCGGCCACCTATCTGTACCCCGAGCTAGAATCTATTTTAGGGGAAACCTATGGAATTATGGTCTATCAAGAACAAGTCCTTCAAATTGCACGAGATCTTGCGGGCTATACCATGGGGGGAGCTGACCTGTTGCGGAAAGCGATGGGTAAGAAAATTAAGTCGGAGATGGATGCGCAACGCAAGCGGTTTACAGATGGAATTTTAGACCGTATGGGCGGAAAGCCTGCCATAGCGAAAGCTCTTTTTGATCAAATTGAAAAATTTGCAAGCTATGCTTTTCCAAAGGCGCACGCTGCAGCTTATGCGCTTATTACCTATCAAACAGCCTACTTAAAGGCTCATTACCCCGTTGAATATATGGCAGCCCTCATGTCTCAAGAGCTCCATAATACGGACAAACTGACTTTCTTTGCGCGAGAAGTCAAACGTCTTGGAATTAAACTTTTGCCACCAGATTTAAACCTCTCGTCTGCGGGGTTTAAGGTTGAAAGTGGCGCCATTCGTTATGCCCTTGCGGCTCTTAAAAATGTAGGGGCGGCTGCGATGGATGTCCTTGTGAATGAGCGCCAAAAAAAGGGTTCCTATAAGGATATTTTTGATTTTGTTGAGCGTGTCGATGGGCGTGTTTTAAATAAACGACAAATGGAAAACCTCATTACAGCTGGTGTATTTGATAGTTTCTCCGATAATCGTCGCCAGTTCATGGAAAATCTGGAAGTCTTGCTTCGCTATGGCAATGAAGACAAGCGTTCTCAAGGTCTTTTTGACCTTGAGACAACGCGTCCCAAGCTTAGTGTTGTTGATGATTGGCCTGCTCTTGAAAAGCTGCGCCATGAATTTGCAGCTGTGGGGTTTTATCTGACGACTCACCCTTTGAATGCGTATGGGACGTCCCTTGAACAGATCGGCGTCCTTCCTGCTTCAGACATGATGGCGCGAGCTCAAGACGGTACCTATCGCCTGGCGGGGATTGTGATTACAAAACAAGAGCGGGTCGCTAAAAGTGGGCAACGGTATGCATTTGTTCAGCTTTCTGATGCGACAGCTGTGTTTGAAGTGACTGTTTTTTCAGAACTTCTAGGCCAATATCGAGACATGTTAGAGCCAGGAACAGCTCTTTTTGTCACCGTTTCTGCTCAGTTTTCTGATGAAGCCGTGCGCTTGACTTGCCAAGGGATTGAAAGTTTAGAAAAGGCAGCTGATGGAGGAACAGTGATGGTGCATGTGTCGACCGAGGATCAAGCGCATGCCTTAATTCGCCTTTTGAAGACGGCGCCTTCTGGGAAAACGAATGTCATCCTCAAAGTGAATCTTGAGAGGTGTATAGCAACCCTTGCTCTTCAATCCACCTATGCCCTTTCTCCTGATTTGAGGATGGCTTCCAGGAACTTGGTGGCATGAAAAGAAAAATTTTCAGAGAATATGATATTCGAGGAGTCGTTGGAGAAGATTTTACGCTGTCTGATGTGACGCGGCTGGGTCAAACTTTTGCCTCTCTGGTAAAAGAAAAGGGGGGGTGTCGTATCGTTTTAGGGCGAGATGGGCGCTTAAGTTCTCCTGCTATTGCGGCTTCTTTTCAAGAAGGGTTGCTTTCTGGAGGGGCGCAAGTCACTGACCTAGGTGTTGTGCCAACGCCCTTGTTATATTTTGCAGAGCATCACTTAAAGAGCGACGGAGCTGTCATGATTACGGGCTCTCATAACCCGCCTTCTTACAACGGGTTTAAGATGATGCTTGGAGGGAATCCTTTTTGTGGGAAAGAGCTACAATCTCTCTATGATCTCTATTTGTTAAATTCTTTTAAAAAAGAAGAGCGGGGGTCCTTCAAAATCTGTGATTGGTCTCAGCCTTATATTGATTTTTTAATAAGAGATTTCGCAGACAATTATGGCTCTTCTTCGCTAAAAATTGCTTGGGATTCTGGCAATGGTGCTGCGGGTAATATTATTTCAAAGCTTGTTCAAGTTCTTCCAGGAACGCATTATCTCATTAATGAAGAAGTTGACGGTCATTTTCCATCGCACCACCCTGATCCTGCAGATCCAAAAAATATGAAACAGCTTTTTGATCTCGTTCAAAGAGAAGGCTGTGATTTCGGGATTGGATTTGATGGAGATGGGGATAGGATCTGTGCTATTGATCCAAAAGGACGGCTTGTGTGGGGAGATCAATTACTCAGTATCTTTGCAGAAGAAGTCCTCGCAACTCACCCTGGAGCTCCTATTTTAGCAGACGTTAAATCAAGCCAACATCTTTTTAAGTGCATAGAACACTTGGGAGGAAAGCCTTTTTTGTGCAAGACGGGGCACTCTCTTCTAAAAATGAAAATGAAAGAGCTTGAGTCGCCTTTGGCTGGAGAGATGAGTGGACATATCATGTTTGCTGATCGGGCTTTTGGGTTCGATGATGCTCTTTATGCTGCTATTCGGTTAATAGGAATATTTTCAACGCGGACGAGTTCTTTTGAAAACTGGTTAGATAATCAGCCTCAAAGTTTTAAAACGAAAGAGCTTCAAATTTCTTCGGACAACAAATTCACTCATGTTGAAATGTTGAAAGACATATTGCGCAATGAAGGAAAAGAGTTTTCAGATGTAGACGGTATTCGCATGGAGGACAGATCAGGCTGGTGGTTGATAAGGGCTTCCAATACGCAAGATAGTCTTGTGATGAGAGTTGAAGCAGATAATAAGGAAGACTTTGAGTCGTTCTTTTTACCGATTGAAAATTACCTTGCCCAGATTGGGTTTCAGGTCAATTTACATCAACTTGCTTTTGGGGGGTAAGAGCCTTTAAAAACCCCGTCCTCTGTCAACATAAAATCCAAGGCGATGTCATGGGCCTCATGAGGGATTTTTTCCACGCCTTGCTCCTTAAATCCAACCCCAATGGTGAGGGGGCTGTGATGGCGAAGGTAATGATCATAATGACCTTTCCCGTACCCTAAGCGATGGCATTCTTTATCAAACGCTAAAAGAGGCACCAAGAGAACATCGGGAGTGATGAGAGGAGACGTGATGGGAGGTTCCATAAGCTGAAAGGATCCCTTCACATGGATAAGAGAGGGAGTCCACTCTCGAAAAAGAAGTCCTTCTGGGGTGATGCAGGGGAGAGCACAGGGAAATCCTTTGTCCTTCAGACGATGGAGAAGGGGCCGGACATCAAGTTCACTCCCGATGGGCCAATAAGCGCCGATCACCGTTTGCAGGGGAAAATCAAAAAAGCTAAAAAAAAGGTCGGCAATTTTTTTGCCTGATTCAGGGTGCTGCTGAAAAAGCGTTCTCCGCTTTTCTTTCATCAATTCACGCAAGGCTTGTTTTTGAGAAGTGCTCATGAAGGGGCTCTTTATGTATAAGAGAGTGCCGCAAAGACCGTTAGCGATAGGAATCCTCGTGTGGCCCGCGTATGCAGGTGGGTGCCATATGCCAAAATCCACGGATTAAGACAGGAACAGCGCCCTTTAGGATCTTATCGGCCCCAGGGAAATACACGCTTAACGCATCCCACAGCAACCCTCCTTTTTCATGTAAGCACAAATTTTGAAAACCACAAGGTGTAATTTTGACACCATCCGCATGGGCCTGATTTGAAGGATGAGTTTTTAGTGCGTGAGGAGATCTTCCCCATCTCCCTCTTTTATGGTAAAAGTTAAGATATGATCATCGAATCGCCTCTCACAGAAATTGCCATCGTCGTAACAGTCGCCCTTGCGTGCGGCATTCTTCTTGAAAAAATTAAGCAACCCGCCATTCTTGGCTACATCTTGGCCGGTGTCATCTTAGGCCCCTCCGTTTTTGGGTTTATTGAAAACCGAGAAATGGTGTCTTTCTTGGCAGAGCTTGGTGTTCTCATGCTGCTTTTTGTGGTGGGGATGGAGCTTGATCTGCGCTCTTTCGTTAAAATTTGGCCCATTGCCGTGGGGTGTATTCTTCTTCAAGTGATAGGGGGACTTTGTATTGCCTTTCCTCTGGCTCATCTTTTCCATTGGCCTCTGAATCTGGCGCTCCTTCTCGCCTTTGTTTTTGCGCTGAGCAGTACAGCTGTTTCGGTGAAAATTCTCGATACCATTGGGGAGTTAAAAACGGAAACAGGGCGCTTGACCCTTGGCATTCTTATTGCGCAAGATTTGGCCATCGTTCCTATGATTCTTATTGTGCGTAGCCTTCAGCCGCATAATGAGATTGGCCTACTTCTGGTGGCGACAAAGATTATTGTCTCCATTGGTCTTTTGGCAGCCCTTGTTTGGTATTTAAGTCGCAGAGAACGTCTTTCCCTGTCATTTTTGAAAATGGCAGCGGGGCACACGGATCTTACTCCCCTTATTGGCCTTACCTTTTGCTTTGGAGCTGCAACCCTTGCAGGTCTTATCGGTCTTTCAGCAGCATATGGGGCTTTTCTTGCAGGCCTTGTCATGGGAAACAGCAACAAACGTCAAACGATTATTGAGCGCATGACGCCTATTTATAGCGTTCTCATGATGATGTTTTTTCTCTCCATCGGGCTTCTTTTAGATCTGAACTTTATTTGGAAAAATTTGTCCATTGTTGTGATGATTCTGATTTTTATCACCCTTGGCAAAACGGCCTTGAACATCAGTATTCTTCATCTTTTGCGCCAACCCTGGACGGTTTCCTTTATCTCAGGCCTTGTTTTAGCTCAATTGGGAGAGTTTTCATTCCTTTTGTCTATGGTGGGACAAGAGGTGGGGATTGTGGATTCTTACGGCAATAAACTGATTGTCTCCTTAACCGTTCTTTCCCTCATGCTAAGCCCTCTCTGGATGACAGCGGCCAAAAGACTGCATGACCTTGCCCCCAAACGAACGGCAACCTTGCCCCATCTTCTCGCTCTTTTATATGGCCACAAGATTTCCCTGATAAAGCATCTTTATACGCAAATAAAAAAAAGGATGGGACGCGGTGCCGACCTTTCAGATTGAATCCACGTGCCAAGGTCTTGTGGGCGGCGTTGATGAAGTAGGCCGCGGCCCGTGGGCGGGTCCTGTGGTTGCGGCAGCGGCTGTCTTTTTAGATCCCGCCTCTCTCTCTCCCTTTCTTGTCGAGGGCATTCAAGATTCTAAAAAATTGCCTAAAGCCAAACGAGAGGCTATTTTTGAAAGCCTCCTCGCTCTTAAAGACTTTCACTATGGGATTGGAAGCGCCTCTGTGGAAGAAATTGACCAGCTTAATATTCTGAAAGCGACCTTCTTGGCCATGGAAAGAGCTGTAAAAACTCTTCCTCAAACTCCCACTACACTTCTTATTGATGGCAAACATATCCCCAGCTTTGAAGGTATTCAAACCCATCCTCTTATTGGGGGGGATGGAATTAGCCTCTCAATCGCAGCGGCCTCTATTATTGCGAAGGTCACCCGGGATAAGATGATGGAGGCTCTCGCGAAAACCTATCCAGTTTATGGATGGGAAACCAATGCGGGGTATGGCACGGCCCAGCATCAGACTGCTCTTAAGATACATGGGATTACACCCCACCATCGCAGGAGCTTTGCCCCTATACGTGCGTTGGTGGCGTAAAAGGAGAGAAATAAAATTACATAATTTCCCTAATTTGTCATCCTCGGGTCAAGAAGCGCTTGTTTTGCTTAGCAAAGCTTGGCACTTCTTGACCCGAGGATCTGCTTACAGGAATAAGATCCCTCCCCGTGAAGACGGGGATCTAGGAATGCTAATGTTTTCTTACAAAAAAAAGCATTCCTAGCTCGGGGATGACAAAAAGGGCAGACAAGCTAAGATGACAAAACCAGAGTAATATATGCAATTCTTTCAAAGAAGGAAGGAAACCAATCATGGCTGCTATTAAAATTGCACCCTCTCTTCTATCAGCTGATTTTGCGCGGCTTGGGGAAGAAATTAAACATCTTGAATCCTTTGCTGACATTATCCATTTGGATGTGATGGATGGTCATTTTGTGCCCAATCTCACCTTTGGGCCTCCTGTCATTGAAAAACTAAGGTCCTGGACGTCTCTTCCTTTCGATGTTCATTTGATGATTAGCCCTGTTGATCTGTTACTCGCTGATTTTGCCACAGCGGGTGCTGATATTTTAACTGTTCACCCCGAAGCAGGACCCCACATTTATCGCACATTGCAAAAAATCAAGACGCTCAATTGTAAGGCCGGCATTGCCCTTAATCCCGGCACACCTGTGGAAGCGCTTAATCCTTTTTTACAACTTGTGGATCTCGTCTTGGTCATGACTGTGAATCCTGGGTTTGGAGGACAATCCTTTATCGAAACACAACTCCCGAAGATTAAAGAGGTCAGAAAGCTTATTGATGCAAGCAAACGCGATATTTTACTCGAGGTCGATGGCGGAATATCTCCAACAACGGCGCCCTTAGTCATTGAGGCGGGGGCTGATATTTTAGTGGCGGGCAGTGCTGTCTTTAAAGGAGGGGCCTCCCATTACGGTAAAAACATTCAAGCTTTACGAGGGACCCATGGCTAAAAATCTATGCTCCACAGACCGTCACAACGCTCTTAAAAATCTTTCCGGCTGGAAGGAGGCTGAAGATGGAAAATCTCTCACGAAAACCTACACGTTTTCCTCATTTCCACAGGCCTTTGCCTTTATGACGCATGTTGCTCTTTATGCAGAAAAAGAAAATCACCATCCAGAATGGACCAATGTCTATAATAAGGTCCACGTTATTTTAACAACTCACGCCAGTGGCGGCGTGAGCGCAAAAGACATAGCTCTTGCGCTCCAGATGGACGAAGCCGCTTTTGCTTTTCTCAATCCATGTACGTTGGATCAGAGCGATCTAGTTTTCTAAGAAGGGTGGCCCAATCTCGGTTGCCAAAGTCAGGCTCGAAGTTTCGTACATCTTGAGCGGCTTGTTCACACACATCCTTAGGGGGAATCACG
>CANGTV010000022.1 GCA_947457015.1 Alphaproteobacteria bacterium
GAAGCTCTAATCATGACGCTTGAGCGCCATAACCCCCGGGAGTGGTTTTCCCTCAAGCCATTCGAGAAAGGCACCGCCCGCAGTTGACACATACGTAAAATCATCTAAAACACCCGCGTGAGAGAGAGCTGCGACCGTGTCCCCCCCGCCCGCAACAGAGCGGAGAGACCCTTCTTTCGTCAGGCGTGCCGCCCCTTTTGCGATTGACGAGGTTCCCGCATCAAAGGGAGGAGTTTCAAAAACACCCAAAGGACCGTTCCATAAAAGCGTGTGACAGCCCTTCATTTTGTCAAGAATGCGTGTGCAGGAGAGGTGACCTATATCAAAGATTTTCTCGTCATGTTTTATCTCCTCCTTCAGGCGTGTTATAGGAGAAGGGGCCTCCAGGCTTTTTGCAACGATAACATCCTCTGGTAAAAGAATGTCACAACCCTTTGACAAAATATGGCGAGCTGTATCCAGAAGCTCGGGCTCATATAGGGAGGCTCCTACCTCATAGCCTTGCGCAGCTAAAAAGGTATTGGCCATGGCTCCTCCGATAACCAACGTATTAACTTTGGGGAGAAGGTTTTCAAGAAGAGGAAGTTTTGTTGAAACTTTAGCGCCCCCTACGATGGCCATAAGAGGGGGAGTGGGGGTATCGAGAGCAAGTTGGAGGGCCTTCAGCTCTTCTTCCATGAGGCGGCCCGCACAACTGGGCAAAAGATGGGCAATGCCTTCGGTAGAGGCATGCGCTCTGTGGGCAGCTGAGAAGGCATCATTGACATACACATCTCCCCAGGTAGCCATTTCTTTAGCAAAGGCAGGGTCGTTTTTTTCTTCTCCGTCCACAAAACGAATGTTTTCAAGGAGAAGGATTTCACCATTGTGAAGGGCCTGAATCGCCTCTTTGACTTGAGGGCCATGGGAAGCTTCACAAAAAAAGACAGGCGTTGGCTCCATCGCCCCTTTTAAGGCCTTAAAAATAGGAGCAAGAGAAAGGCTTTTGTCCTCCCCTTGAGGACGTCCCAAATGAGCCATCACAATCACTTTTGCTTCTTGGGAGACAAGTTCCTTAAGGGTGGGGAGGGATCGCTCCAAGCGCGTTATATCGCTCACGTGACCATTTTGGAGGGGAAGATTAAGATCAAGACGCACCAGGACACGCTTGTTGTGGGCGTGTAAGTTATCAAGAGTCTGGATGGTTTTCATAGTTATTTTATCTCATTCTTTCTGACTTTTAGTGCTGAAAACTTTCCCAACACTCTGCTGCATCTTTATGAATTTGAGCTTGGAGCTGTTCCTGTGAGTTAAGTTTGAGAGGAGGGCGAAGGTGTTTGATGAGAGTGACATCTAGTGTCTTACCATATAAATTTCCTTCAAATTGAAAGAGATGCACTTCAAGGATGTTAGGATTCGGAAAGCCCGTATAACACATCGACCGATAAGTGTTAAAATCTAAGGCAGCTGTACACGCATAGACTCCTTCTTGAATTTTTTTATCTCCAAGAAGGATGTTGGCTGTAGGATAGCCTAGTTGACAGGCCATATGTTGTCCCTCAACAACCTTTCCGGAAATGATTGTGGGAGGAGGTTCACTTGTACATCCAGCTAGAAGAAATAAGGGGAGATACGCTAAGTAGCGTAGGCTAGCTCTGTTTCTTTTTAAAATCATCATGCAATGTTTTCTTAGGGGTTCCATGAAGGTTGCTGCGGTAGTTTGTCACATTTTCCAAGACGCGCTGCACATAGTTGCGGGTTTCCGCATAAGGGATTAGCTCAATCCAATCAACAGGGTCAACGTGTGGGTCCCCAAAATTCTTGAGCCAGCGCCCCACAGGCGTAGGGCCTGCATTGTAAGCGGCAGTGACTAAAAGGTAGGAGTGACTAAAGTCATTCAGAAGGGACGAGACGTGGTCGGATCCTAAGAGAAGATTATGGCGGGGGTCAAAAAGCTTTTGTTCTGTGTGAGGAACGCCCAGTCGTTTAGCGGCATCAGCAGCGGCCTTTGGCATGAGTTGCAAAAGCCCTGAGGCTCCCTTGTGACTTTGGGCTCCCGCATTGAAGTGGCTCTCTTTATAAGCAATAGCTAAGAGCAAAGAACTTTCAGGAAGTCCCTGTTTTTTGGGGAGAGAACAAATAGGGTAGGCGACTTTTAACAAAACAGGCTCACGACTTCCGGCCCTTTTGGCGACCCACACCACATCACAAGGAGACAGTGTATGGGCCAAGTGGACCGCGAGTTCGCGCTCTCCTTTTGTTTTGGCTTGAGTTGCGATGGGGGATAAAAACTTACTTAGCTCGTGCGCTGCACCCTTGCCTAATCCCTTCAGCATATGAGCGGCAATAACGAGGTCTTTTTGATTGAACCGTTTTTTCTCTTCCGCTGTGACTTTGGGGGAGGCATGCAAAATAGGATGAGGTTTTTCACCCAGTTTAAGAGCGCTGAGTTGGCCATAATAGGTCGTTTTATATTGAGCTGCCTTTTGGTACCACTTCTTAGCAAGAGCAAGGTCTTTTTTGGTCTCATGGGTGCGCCCGAGCCAATAGAAAGCGCGAGCTTTACTAATAGCGGCCTTTACGTTTTTGCTGAAGGTTTCAAAGTGATGTTGCGCTACAGCAGGGTTATGTAAAAATCGCAAGGCGAGCCATCCTGAAAGCCACTCAGCATCAGCAAAGCTCTCGCTGCCTGCCTCAAGATTATGTTTCTTCACGATTTGATAGGCTTTTTGATAGTCTTTAAGCGCAATATACTCGCGGGCAACGTAACTTCTTAGCTTCCACCAGTTTTCCGCATACTCCTTACTGGAGGGAGTATGAAGGAGGATTTTTGCAGCTTCATCCCAGTTTTTTTGTTTCTTGTGCCATTTGACAGTTTCATAAAGTACCCCCTCCTCTTTAATAAGAGGTGCTGCGTGAGGAGATTTTCCTTGGAGAAGAGCAAGGCGCACCTCTGCAGCTTTTCGGGTCTCTGCAGGAACATGGGCTAAAATACGGTTAGCACTATCGATATTTTCATCCCACAAAAGGAAGCGCAGGCGAGCACTATGATTTTTTGAAGACAAGAAGCGGTTAAAGTGTTCGAGAAATTTTTTCTCCTCAGCCCTGGTCATGTCCATTGTTTTCCAGGCCTGTGCTATGACAGCCCCTGCCTTTTTTGTGTTTTTGTGGGCAAGAAGGGTCCTAGCATAGGTTATGGCCGCCTCCGGTGTTTTAGGAGGATGTTTGTCAAACCAGGCTAAGATTTCTTTTGGAGACGCCTTTTTCTTTATAACCTGCTCACTTTTTTCGCAGAGTTTTTCATAGTAAGGCCAATGGGAATGGGTATCTAGAAAGCGCATAAGCTCTGTTGAGGTGAATTGGTCAGGGTTTCTTAAAATCCCAAGCCATAAAATGAGCTTTTGTCCCACAGGGCATCCTGGAGCGGTTAGGCGCTTTTTCTCATTAAGTTGTGCTAAAAGAGCGGGTTTGCAGGCTCTTAGCTCTTGCTCAGCAGAGAGGGATCGCCCCTGGGATGCTTTGGGTTCCCCCTTTGTCGCCCCCGTCCCCGCGAAGGCGGGGAACACGGAGAGCGAGAAGGCGGTTAAACACAAGAGTAGTGTTATCCGAAATCGTGTCATATTTCTTCGCGGGCATGACAAGGAAGAGAAGGCAAACAGCTTGTAGAGATTTTTAAAGAAAGGTATTGTCATATTAGCAATTATCTCGATAGGAGACCAAACGTGTTTCACGGTGTATATACAGCCATCATTACACCATTCCGTGAAGGAAAGGTAGATGAAAAAAAGCTAGAAGAATTAGTTGATTTGCAAATTAAAGCTGGTGTGCGGGGGATCGTTCCCTGTGGAACAACGGGGGAGTCTTTATATCTGTCTCCCCTGGAACAAGAGCACATCATTAAAATTTGTGTGGGGGTTTCCCAAGGCAAAATTTTAGTTTTGCCAGGAACGGGCTCTATTTCGACTGAAGAAACAATAAGTTTGACCCAGATGGCTCAAGAAGCAGGGGCTGATGGGGCGGTTATTATTACGCCTTGGTATATTAGGCCATCTCAACAGAGCCTTTTTGAGCACTATAAGAAAATTAACGACAGCGTAGATATCCCCTTTATTGTGTATAATAACCCAGCGCGGACAGGCTTTGAAACGTCCATTGAAACGACTATTAAACTCGCTTCTTTAAAGAAAATGCGTGGGTTTAAAGATTGTTCGGCATCCCTTCAGCGTACTTCCTATCTCAAGCAAGCCTTGGGAGATCGTCTCAGCCTTTTAACTGGCAACGATGACGTTTTCGCAGCTCATCTTGGGATGGGGGGGGATGGAGGGATCTCCATAGCTCCCAACGTTGTTCCAACCCACTTTGTGACGTTGATGAAGGCATGGGAGACAGGGGATCTCGAGACGTTTAGCTCAACATGGAAACAAGTGTTTCCTTTGATCTCTGCTTTGTGTTTGGAAAGCAATCCGACGACTATTAAATATGCCATGAGTTTAGTCCATGGTGTATCTCTGGAATATCGTCTGCCGTGCGTCTCCTTAAATCCCACAACAACAACAGCCATAGAAAACGCTTTGCAAGAGTTGGGTCTTTGGCAGCCCCTGCGTTCCATGAGGGAGCGATGACAACTCCTGAAAAAGTCGTTGCTCTAAATAAGCGCGCACGATTTGATTACTTTATCGAAGACACACTCGAAGCGGGGATCGTTCTTTATGGAAGCGAGGTCAAATCCTTGCGAGCAGGAAAAGGAAGCATTGCAGAGGCTTACGCGTCGGATGAGGGAGGAGATGAGCTTTTCCTCATTAACTCCTTTATCCCTGAATATTACGAAGCGGGTCACTTTAACCACAACCCTCGTCGGCCAAGAAAATTGTTGCTGCGTCGTCGAGAGCTGAATCGCCTTTTAGCACAAATCCGCAAGAAGGGGATGACCATTGTTCCTCTTTCTCTTTATTTTAATGAGCGGGGGATTGCTAAACTCAAGCTAGGATTAGCCTCGGGTAAAAAACAAGCAGACAAGAGACAAACCGAAAAAGAACGGGATTGGCAGAGAGAGAAAGGACGGCTGTTGCGGGATAAGTGAGGGAATCTTAGGAAAATATACTCGTTCAAGTTGAAAGTGTGGGCTTTTGTTGCAATTTTTCCATTGTCATCCCCTGCTGTGGCGGGGATCCAGCAAGAGTTTGAAATAAGACAACTTTTTCAAAGGATGGCTCTTTGTTGCATTTTTGCTCTTAATCATTTTCAATAGCAAAAAACATAACGTTTCTCTGGGTCCCCGCCACAGCAGGGGATGACAATCGGGGGGTAACGAAAATACGAACTTTCATTCACGCAGGTATATTTTAAAAATATAATTTTCATGATGTTCAGAGTATGATCTCTATATACATAGAGATTATAATGTGTTTCTATCCCCCACCTGTCTCCCAAAAGTCGCGTTTTTTCCTCTTTTTAACTTTCTTTTAAGGAAGTATTTGACATTTGTTAAGGACTTAGCTTTTAAGATGGCAGTGCTAAAAGTTTTATTAAAGTAAGAAAGTAATGTCTTTTGAAAAATTAGGCTTAAATGCCAAAACTTTACAAGCTATTGCCGAGGTGGGGTATGAAACTCCCACCCCCATACAAGCTCAAGCTATTCCCCTTCTTCTTGAAGGACGGGACGTTATTGCTTTAGCGCAAACAGGGTCGGGCAAAACAGCTTCTTTTATTCTGCCCTTGCTGGACTTGTTAACGCGAGGCCGCGCTAAGGCGCGGATGCCGCGCTCCTTAATCATAGAGCCTACCCGTGAGCTTGCAGCTCAAGTGGAGCAAGACTTTGCCGTTTATGGAAAGCACCATAATTTTACGGTGGCGCTTTTGATTGGGGGAGAATCTTTTGGGGATCAAGAGAAAAAGCTGGCCAAAGGCGTGGATGTTTTGATTGTAACGCCCGGGCGCCTTTTAGATATGCATGAACGAGGGAAAATTCTTCTTAATGATGTGAAAATGTTTGTGATTGACGAAGCGGATCGCATGCTGGATATGGGCTTCATTCCCGACATTGAGAAGATAGCGTCTCTTTTGCCCTCTCATCAAACGGCTCTTTTTTCAGCCACCATGCCACCCCCCATTCGCCGCCTAACGCAGCAGTTTTTAAAAAATCCTGAGGAAATTACGATTTCTTCCCCCACCCAGACAGCTACAAATATTGAGCAACATATTGTAAGAGGCCTTGAAAAGGATAAGCGCGAGTTGTTACGTGCTCTTTTAGAAAAGCAAAACCTTAAGCAAGCCATCGTGTTTTGTAATCGAAAACGAGAAGTAGACGTTGTTTTTAATTTTATGCGTAAGCATGGATTTCGAGCAGGGGCTCTTCACGGGGATTTAACGCAAGCCATGCGCAATGAAACGCTGAAAGCTTTTAAGGAAGGAAACATTGACCTTTTGATTGCAAGTGATGTTGCTGCCAGAGGCCTTGATGTTGAGGATCTGCAAGCTGTTATTAATTTTCATGTTCCCACGAATCCCGAAGATTATATCCATCGCATTGGACGGACGGGGAGAGCAGGAAAACTGGGGAAAGCCTTTACCTTTGTCTCCCCCCATGAAGAAAAATATCTTCAGTTAATTGTTAAAACCTTAAATCAAACCCTCAAGGAGTATCATTTGAGCCAGCCTGTTACGCAAGAAGAGACACCACGGAAAGAAACGTCCCACCCCAAAAGATCATTCCCCTCACGAAAACCCTCAGCCTTCAAAGCAGAGTCGCGTCCCATTCCGATGAAGCCGCCATCGGCAACCCCAGAGCTAGGCTTTGGAGAGGATGTCCCCGCCTTTATGCGGGTGAAGTAAAAAAGGCCCAATAGAGTCTAAATTTTTTCAGCGTCTTGTTTATTCTAAAAAGGCCAATCAAGATATTTGATTTTTTTAATTATTAGTTTATATTATAAATATAGAATCGTACAAGTGTATCTACGATAGATTGCGGTTAAAGTGTTACATATATAAATTCACATAACCCTAATTTTCCTTCTTGCTTTTAAGAAGAACACCTTGTAAAGAAAAGATCATCTGTCCCCTTCGTCTAGAGGCCTAGGACGCCGCCCTTTCACGGCGGCAACACGGGTTCGAATCCCGTAGGGGACGCCATTTCAGTACTTCGGTGTTAGTGATCAGAATTTCATAGGGATGACGCTTCTATACCATGCTCCTTGATCCTCGCTTAGACTCTGAGTCCACCCCTATCATAGACCTCCCTCTCTGCCAGGTGCGGTTGAGCCATAATGCGGCGTTTCCTTGGATTCTCCTGATTCCCAAGAAAGATGGCCTTGTTGAATTGATAGATTTAACGCCTACCGATCAACAACGGCTTATGCAAGAAATTGCGGTAGCAAGTCAGGTGATGCGTCAGCTATTCCGCCCCACTAAACTGAATGTGGCGACTCTTGGAAATATGGTTCCTCAGCTGCATATTCATGTGATTGCGCGCTATGAGACTGATGCGGCTTGGCCTGGGCCTGTATGGGGGAAGATGAGTGAAACCTATACTCCTGAGTCTCAGTTAGAGAGAATTCAGCTTCTTAAGGACGCCTTTCAGAATCACCCTATTTCTTCCTCAAACTCGTCTTTAAAACAAGCCTATGACCTTTCCTTAGAAGCTTCTCAGGAAGGATTTGATTGGGAACTTCCTCTTCAGGCCGCCTCAAAAGTCCAAGAGGAAATTGAGGAAGTGATGGCTGAGCTCGCAAAGCCAGAGTCTCTTATGCGACAAGAAGCCTTAAAAGAGGAAATGGGAGATTTATTCTTTGCGTGTGTGTGCCTTGCGCGACACTGCACTGTGGATCCTGACCAAGCGCTTTTTGACGGAATGAAAAAATTTGTGAAGCGATATGAGCGTCTTAAATCCTTTGCAAAGGAAAGAGGTATTTCTCTTCAAAATACCCCTCGAGCTGAGCTTTCAGCTTTGTGGCAAAAACTTAAGAAGGAAGCAGGGGAGTAAGCTGATGCTTGCAAGAAGGGTAATTTATGTATTCTGTATTAAAAACTCCTTAACACGTCACTTAATTAGCTGCAAAAATCGTATCGTTTCTAAAAGCTCTTCATAAGCCCCTTTCTCGTGGAGAAGAGTTTCTTCATCTTCTCCCCATAGATTCCGTTGAGTGTGTTCTTGAAGATAAGCCAAATTCCATGCTTTTTCAGCAGAAAGGTGGCCTTTTAAAATTAGATAAGAGAGGCAAAAGGAAGAGGTAAGGGTTAAAAGATGGCAAAATCCTGCAAGGGTAAGGTCCGAGAGAGTTCTTAAAAAAACTTCAATTCTTTTTTCTTCAGCTGAAGAGAGGGGAGCGATCTTAAAAGAAACAGTAGGACTTAAGCTAAGGTTTAAAAAATCATTTGCTTCCTTAATAAGGGGAGCCCACTTTTCTTCTTGCAGAGCAACAAGAGACGCAGGCTTCTCTGCCCAAAATAAAACCACATCTTTTTCAATGGCATGAAGGGCATAAGTTATGAAAGCTTTTCGTGAAGCAGAAACTTTGTCTAAGGCCGTAGCAGTCAAAGACGTGAGAGTTTTTTTTTGAAAGGTAGGGGAGAGGTCTTTGCCCCATTCTTCTGTGATGGCTTGCGCTAAAGCTAAGGTTGGGACCTGAAAGAGATGCCCCAGGGGTGTTTGAAGGGGTCGCCCATTCACATGGACGTCAATCATTCTGAAACCCTAATTCCTTAAAAGTTTCTTGAAGATCTTTTGGAAGAGGCGCTTCAAATTGTAGAGTGGTTCCATTGGGAAGCGGAATTGTTAAGGCCCGCGCATGTAAATGAAGGGGGGTACGTCCTAAAGGAAAAGCGTCCGTTCCCCCATACTTTCCATCTCCTAAAATGGGAGTTTTAAGCCCTTCTGCACAATGAACGCGCAACTGATGGGTGCGCCCCGTCTTTGGGTTCAACTCAAGCCAAGCCATGCGATTCCCCAAAGCCTCAATTACCCGATAATAGGTGGTGGCGTTGAGGCCCTCTTCCGTGTCGACTCTTATTTTCTCTCCTTCAGGGTTTTTGGAAAGGGGAAGGGAGATAAGTCCTTCTTTTTTGTGGGGGACGCCACACACAAGGGCCCAGTATGTTTTTTGAACGGTTCGGTCTTTAAAAGCTTTTGTTAACCAGCGTGCCATGGGGAGCGACAGGGCAAACATAAGGACACCAGATGTGTCTTGATCAAGCCTGTGAACAAGGCGAGGAGTCCTCGTCTCATCATAAGCTTTCATCATAGCATCCAAAGACTTGCTTTGCTTGGTTCCCCCTTGGACGGCAATGCCGGCTGGTTTGTTAAGAACAAGAATATCGGTATCTTGATAAAGGATAAGGTCTTTGAGCCATTTTCGATCGGCGTGAGTTAGAGTGACGAGTTTTTTTTGAGGGGCGTCAAGGTCAAGATTTATAAAAGATTTGGGGAAGGAGATCGTTTGCCCTTCTTCAACGCGCAGGGAAGGCTTTGCTTTTGCATCATTGATTTTGAGAAGGCCCTTGCGAGCAGCTTTTTCAATCAAGCCTTGAGGCAGTTTTGGAATCCACAGGCGCAAGCAGCGGTCTAAGCGCATTCCGTCTTCTTCTGAAGAAACTGTTTTTGTGACGTATTCCATATTTTCCTTCATTAACAGATAAGAGTGTGATTATCTAGGGTTTATGACGCTTTTTAACCCAAATGCCTATGCTCTTCATCACAAAAGGGCACAAAAAAATTTTCAAGACCATAGGTTTCTCTTTGATCATGTGGGAAATGAGCTTCTCGGGCGCGTGGGGGATATTAAAAAAAACTTTGGGAAGGGTTTGAATGTATCCCCCTATCCCTTAGTGTCTCTTGAGAGTTTACAAAGTTATCATCTCTCCGAAACACTTCCCTTCCCAGGCAAATCCTTTGATCTTATTCTGAGCTGCTTGTATGCACACTGGGTCAATGACTTGCCCGAGTTTCTTAAGAACATTCGCCATTGCCTTCGACCAGGAGGCCTTTTTTTAGGGGCACTTTGGGGGGGGAATACGCTGTTTGAATTAAGAGAAAGTCTTTTGCAAGCTGAGCTTTCTTTCAAAGGGGGGGCATCTCCTCGCATTGCACCCATGCTTCAGACGAAGGATGCTCCTCTTTTATTAGGGCGCGCAGGATTTAAAGACCCAGTTGTGGATACTGAAACACTTACCGTGACCTATGAATCTCTGTGGAGCCTTATGAAAGATCTGCGCGGGATGGGAGAAACCAACAAACTTCAAGATCGCGTGAAAACTTTTACATCTCGCAGCCTCTTTGAAAAAGCAGAAGAGATTTATCAGAATTCTTTTGCTCTTTCGAATGGTAAACTCCCTGCTACTTTCGAAGTCATTTATTTGACGGGATGGGCAGGGTTGGAGTGATTTGGAGTGAGGGCAGCCCACAGGTTTTGCGCAAGCTCTTTGTAAACTCCTGCTTCTGGGGAGTCAGGGTTTTCAAAAACGAGAGGAGTTCCCTTTTCCGATGTCTCACGAATAGCCATATGAAGAGGGATCTCAGCTAAAAGAGGAACACCCAATTCTTGGGCTTCCTTATGAACGCCGCCGTGCTCAAAAATCTCAGACCGACCCTCACAATGAGGACAGAGAAAATAGCTCATGTTCTCAACAAATCCTAGAACGGGAACACCTACTTTTAAAAACATTTCAAGGCCCTTGCGGGCATCAATCAAGGCGAGATCTTGAGGGGTTGAAACAATAAGAGCCCCTGAGACAAGGACAGTTTGGGCAAGGCTGAGCTGCACATCACCTGTACCGGGGGGGAGGTCAATCACAAGCACATCCAATTCTCCCCAGTTGGTTTGGCGGAGCATTTGCTGAAAGGCGCTTTGCACCATGGGTCCTCGCCAAATGGCAGGCATTTTCTCCGCAACCATAAATCCTATCGACATGCATTTTAGGCCATGTGCTGTAATTGGATTCATTGTTTTACCGTCATCGGATGTGGGTTTTTGATTGAGGCCGATCAGACGGGGAAGGGACGGTCCATAAATATCCGCATCTAAAATGCCCACCTTTAACCCCATGGTTGTGAGGGCGCAGGCCAGGTTAATGGCGGTGGTAGACTTGCCGACTCCCCCTTTTCCAGAGGCAACTGCAAGAATGTAGCGGACGTTAGGAAGAGCAGCTTTTGAAGGGTTATGTGCTTTTGATTTGCGCTCAGCAGTAAGAGCGATTTGAACATCTGTAACGCCTGGAAGAGTTTTTAAAAGAGACTCAGCCTTTTCCTTTAAGGTCATTCCATTTTTCATATATTCTGTCCTGATTTCTAGAACAAAGGATACTTTTCCGCTTGGAGTAACCTGAAGACCTTGGACGATGCCAGCACTTACAATGTCTTGTTGAGACAAAGGATCATGAAGCGATTTAAGGATAGTGATGATATGGGAGTCAAGAGTCATAAATGCTATCCTGATTGCTTAAGAAAGAGAGATCATATATAGTCTCTATTTATAAAATTGAAAAGGAGCAGGTAGGGATGAGTTGGAACGATGATGATGGGCCTTGGGGACGTGGAGGGGACGACAAGCAGGATAACCCTTGGAGCCGAAAGCCTAAGCGGGGAGAAAAGGATGATCCTAACCTTGAAGCTCTTTTCAAAAAGGGCCAAGATAAATTTAAAGAATTCTTTCCAAAAAATGGAAAAAGCAATGCCCGTGTTCTCTGGTATGTAGCAGGGGGTGCCCTTTTTCTGTGGCTTTTGACGGGAATTTATACAGTTCAACAAGATGAGCAGGCAGCCGTTCTTCGGTTTGGCAAATGGGTTCGCACAACGGATCCGGGTCTTAATTATCACCTTCCTGCCCCTATTGAGACGGCCTTTATTCGTAATGTGACGTCTATTAATATTTTGACTAACTCCAATACAAATCAAGAGACCCCTGCCAATGGACTAAGTGGAGAAGGGGCCTTGATGTTAACAGGTGATGAAAACATCGTTGACGTTCAATTTGCAGTGAACTGGCGCATTAAAAATTTGGGGGATTTCTTATTCAATGTAAAATCTCCTGATGCTACCATTCGTGCTGCAGCGGACAGTGTTGTTCGTGCGGTTATTGCGCAAACTCCGATTGCTCAAGTATTATCTGAAGGACGAAGTAAGATTAACATTCAACTCAGAGAGTTACTCCAAAAGCTTATTGATGATTATAAACTTGGTGTAGAAATCTCCCAAGTTGAGCTTTTAAAGGTGACTCCTCCGACAGAGAAGGTTATGGATGCATATTTAGATGTGCAACGAGCAAAAGCTGATATGGAGCGCAAGCGAAATGAAGCAGAATTTTATCGTAATTCTATTGTCCCTGTTGCGCGTGGGCAGGCAAAGAAGATCGTCCAAGATGCAGAAGGGTATAAAGCTAAAGTTACAGCGGATATTGATGGTGAAACGGCGCGTTTTCAATTGGTGTATGACCAATATCGAACAGCCCCTGACGTGACGCGAAATCGGCTTTATCTAGATACGATGCAAACCATTCTCGAAAATACGTCCAAACTTGTTATGGATGGGGACAAAAGCCAAGGCGTTCTTCCCTATCTCCCTCTTCCTGAACTCAAACGTGTCCAAGAAAAACCTGTAGAGGCAACCCAATGAACTCAAGATCACTGATTGTATTTTCCATCCCCCTCCTTGTGCTTTTTGGCATACTCATGGGGTCTCTCTTTGTTGTGCAGCAAACGCAGCAAACGCTTGTACTTGAATTTGGAAAGCTTATGCGTGTTATCAAGGAGCCGGGACTTTATTTCAAAATTCCTTTTTTGCAAAATGTTCGGAGTTACGACAATCGCATTTTAGATTTCGATCTTTCAGCGATTCCGGCCACACTTGCGGATCAAAAACGTCTGCTCGTTGATACGTTTGCGCGGTATCGTATCGTTGACCCTGCGCTCTTCTATAGAACTGTTCAAAATGAGCAGGGGGCTGAGCAACGGTTGCGTATTTTAAACCAATCCATTGCACTTGGTGTTTTGGGACAAATTACCCTTACAGATGTCCTCTCTCCAAAGAGAGCCAACATTTCAAAAGCGATTCGGGATCAAATGAATGTGGCGGCTAAAGCCTTCGGCATTGAAGTGGTTGATTTGCAATTGCGTGGGACGGATTTACCCCCTGAAAACAGCGAAGCTATTTTTAATCGTATGATCAGTGAGCGCAAACAAGAAGCGCAAGAATTCCGATCTCGTGGTGATGAAATCTCTCAAGAAATTAAAGCGACCGCAGATAAAGAACGAACTATTATTTTAGCAGAAGCCACAAAACAGTCTGAAATAATTAGAGGACAAGGAGACGCCTATGTGACGGAAAAGGCGGCTGCAACGTATGGAAAAGATATTGGTTTTTATGACTTTTATCGATCCCTCAATGCTTATAAAGCCGCCTTGAATAGTGAGACAACAACCTTTATCCTATCCCCTAAAGATAGTTTTTTTAAGTATTTAAATCGATAAGGAGCCGTATCCCAAATGTCTATTCATGTGTGTTTAAAAAGAATTGTTTTAACTCTCGCGCTTTCGGCGGTTTTGGCAAACCCTGTGATTTCAAACGCGGCGCCATCTCCTGTTACAGCGCCTAATGGATTTGCGGATACGGTGGCGCCCCTTTTGCCAGCAGTTGTGAACATTTCTACCACCACTTTTATTCGGGGACGATCAGATGCGGGGCAATCGCTAGACCTTCCTTATCCTAAAGGGTCTCCTCTTGAGGACTTTTTTAAAGACTTTCTTGATCGAATGCAGCCGGAAGGCCCTCGAAATATTACCTCTTTAGGATCAGGATTTATCTTTGATCCTGATGGGTACATTGTAACCAATAATCATGTGGTTGCGGATGCTGACCAAATTACGGTTATTTTAAATGATAATACAGAATTGAAAGCGACCCTTGTTGGACGAGATCGTCGTACAGATATTGCTGTTTTAAAGGTCAAAACAGACAAAAAGCTCCCCTTTGTTCAATGGGGAAATTCAGAAAAACTGCGCACGGGCGATTGGATTATCGCAATTGGAAACCCCTTTGGTCTTGGGGGAACGGTGACAGCAGGAATTGTGTCTCATCTTTCACGGAACATCTCAGAAAATACGCGTTCCGGCGATTTTGTGGATGGATATATTCAAACGGATGCGTCCATTAACCTAGGGAATTCTGGTGGCCCTATGTTTGACATGCAAGGGCATGTTGTGGGCGTGAACACGTCCATTTTTACGCCTAATGGCAATAATGTTGGTATTGGATTCGCTGTTCCCTCTGAAGTTGCGAAGAAGGTTGTGGATCAAATTCGTCAATATGGGCGCACAAAACGAGGATGGCTTGGGGTTCATATTCAACCCGTTACAGAAGATATCGCAGAAGGATTGGGGCTTAAAGATCTTAAAGGCGCTCTTGTTGGGAATGTTGTGAAGGATGGTCCGGCTGCAAAGGCGAAACTACAGTCAGGCGACGTCATTTTGAAAGTAGGGTCTGTTGAGATTAATGACGAAAAAAGCTTACCGCGCATCGTCGGTGATATTCCTGTGGGATCTCAAGTGCCTGTGATTATTTGGCGAAAAGGAAAAATTATAACGCTTCCTGTCCAGGTTGGGGAATATGAAGAAGCAGAGGAAGCAGGTGTGATTCCGTCTCCTGATGGCGGAAAAGAGCTGAGCAAAGGTACTGAAGTTCATGGAATGACACTGCAACCTTTAACAGAAGAAATTCGCCAGCGATTTGATATTAACACTGATATAGAAGGCGTTCTGGTTGTTGATGTTGCGCCAAAAACATCGGCTGCTGAAAAGGGTGTTCGTCCAGGTGACATTATTATGGAAATTAGCCAAGATGAAGTGAAAACACCCCAACATGTGATAGATCATCTTAAACAGGCAGAAAAAGAAAATCGCAAGTCAGTGTTGCTTTTGGTTAGCCGGGATGGAGAATCGCGCTATATTTCTATTAAAATTTCTCCGGATGAAGGAAAGAGCTAGGCTCCGTGAACAAAGTTTTATAATACGTCTCCCGGTTGTCATCCTTGCTTTAGAAGCTAGAATTTTCTTCGAAAATTAAGCACTTCTAAAGCAAGGATGACAAACTCTTTTAATTTTATTCACGGAGCCTAATCCAACCAGCTTTCACGTTTTCTAAGTCGTTTCACTTCTTCTAAGATGTCATTGGCGCGTATTTTGTTGGTGGGATCGTCTTTAAGGAAGTGCAGAGCCCTTTTGGCTTGCTGCTCTGCTTTGTCAAGATCGCCAATCTCAAAGGCCATTTCAGATAAACAAAGCGCCGCAAGACCTGTTTTCTCTTTTTTCCCATAATAAATGGCAAGAAGCCTGTAGGTGAAAGGATTTTCTGGTTCTTCCGTTCTAGCCCGCAGAAGTTCAGAATAAGCTTTTTCAATATGAGCTGGATCTCCTCCTTCAATGAGGCTATGGGCCAAACTGATGTGCAGAAGAGGGATGTCTGGGCGTAAAGCAACAGCTTTTTCATAGGCTCTTATTGCATCTTTTATTTTTCCTGAATCAAAGAGGATCTGTCCTTTTAAGTCCCAAAAAAAGGCATCTTGAGGAAATTCTTGTAAGAGGCTGTCTAATTCCTTTAAGGCTTCATTGACCTGGGCATTTTGGAAATAAGCAATGGACCGTCCATAGCGCGCCAGAAGAGAGGTGTCGGTAGGTTTGAATCGAGCAAATGTTTTAACGGGGCTCTGTGTAAAAGCGGCAATCTTGACTTGAATACGTTTAAAATTTTCCTCAAGTGGATCAGGAAGATCAGCCTGAGCGTAAGGTGATTTATTCAAATGAGCACGAAAAAAGTCAAGGCGCTCAGAGACAAGGGGGTGGGTCAGAACATAAGGATCGAGTTTCTGCTCAGAAATAAAATCATCTTTGCGTAAAAGTTCCATAAACTCTAAAAGCCCCCGTGAAGACCACTGTAAGCTATCTAGATAGTGAGCGGCCCCCTGATCTGCAGCGCCTTCTTGTGTGCGGGAAAATTTTAAATACCCGCGCATTGCCATTTCTTGGCTGCCCATCAGAATGCCTGCGCCAGCATCTGGTCTTCCCGCAACGCTCACAGCAATACCGCCAAGGGTGCCGATTAAGCTTTGGAAGAGAGCTTTTTCAATAGCATCAACGCCGCGAATCACATGATTGTCGGCAATATGCGCAGTTTCGTGGGCTAAAACGCCGATAACTTGAAGGGCCGACTTGGCTTTTAAGAGGAGCGCCGTATTAATAGCAATGCGCCCCCCTCCCATGGCGAACGCATTGACGACATTTGAGTTAATTACATAAAGACGCAAAGAATTTGGGTTAAGCTGAGCCACTTCAAAAATGGGCTTAATAAAGGACTTTATGACATCTTCCACCTCAGCATCTCGTATTAAAGAGTCTTCAGAAAGGGCTGGGCTTGCCGAAAGTTTTGCAGACAGAAGAAATAAAAGAAGAAAGCTTTTAAGGAAGATATTCATTTTTCATTGCCTTTTTAAGAGTGTCATCTTATACCAAAAAGAAGTTTAGATAAATGGAATCCTCATAACATTGAGTAAAATCGCATCCTTAGATAATATAGCCCTTTTTTTCCTAGCGGTCTTAATTGCTATTGGGGGCGTCTTTTCATACAAACTTATGTCAATTTTGATGCCTGTTATTACACTTATTTTATTATGGAGGCAAAGAGATATAAAAAATCTTTCTCTTTTGTTATCTCCCCCTCTTGTGTTTCTTTTCTTGTTACTGATTTGGGGAGGCCTAAGTGTTCTTTGGGCAGAACATCCCCAGACCGCGCTTGCAATATTTGTGAAGATGAGTCTTACCTTTACCTTTTCTCTTGTCTTAATCTCAGCACTTATGAAGGCCTCTCCTGATACCCTTTCAAAAGTCTATAGCCTTTTAAAAATAGCCGGATTTATTCTTATTTTCTTTATTATACTTCAGAATATTGCAGATGATTTAAAAATAAAAACATTTGTTAAGTATAAAGATGTTTACTATATGATGAAGCCTTCAGGATCTATTTTAGGATTAGGCGCTTTCATAAGCTGTGGATTGTTGTGGGTCTATAATAGTAAGATTTTATCTGTTGCTACTTTTGTTCTTCTTGTGCTTCTTATCTACCTCACACGTTGCCAAACGGCCTTTTTTGGGGTGTTGTTTGCGACGCTAGTGTTTGGGTTGAGCTATGCAATTCCTTTTTGGAGCACACGTATAGCGCTCTTTCTGAGTTATACCTTTTTAATTCTTTCTCCTCTTATTTATCTTTATGTTTTTCCTCTCTCAACAATGGTTCAATTAAAATGGATTATTCAAAACGGCTCTCTTTTCCATCGGTTTCTGGGGTGGGAATTTTTGTCAGAGAAGTTTTTGGAACATCCTCTTTTAGGGTGGGGACTTGGCTCTACGCCATACTTGCCACTAGGGTCTGATCTTGCTCAGGGATACCAAAATGTTATCCATCCTCATAATACGGCGATTCAAGCCTATGTTGAACTAGGTCTCGTAGGGGGCGTTTTATTTGGACTCTTTTTTGCGTCTTGTTTTTGGCTGGTTGAAAAGCACATAAAAGACCGATTCTCGGTTGCTGTATGTAATGCCACCCTTGTTTTTGGATTTATTCAGGCTGAGGTAACGCATAGTCTTTGGCATAATCATTGGGTGTCATGGGTAGCCTTAATAGCGGGGTTGATGATTATTTTTCTTAAGGCGCGCGAGGCGCAGCTGCACGGTGAAGTCTATCATTCAACGCAAGGCCGAGCCCTGCAGAGGGGATAGGTGCTACGGCAATCCCCTGAAAAGAGGAGAGATCCAGAAGTCGTAACATTTTAAATAGGTTGGCGGCGGCTTCTCTGGGGTCCCCTTGTTGGCTAAGGTTAAGAACATGAGGTCCTTCATAGGGCGTAGGTCCAAAGGCTAAGTAAGCTTCTCCTTTCAAAGGCTCTTCTACATTAAGGCGGAGAGAAAGGCTTGGTGCGTAATGACTCGTCATCATTCCAGGTGCCTTGATAGAGGACGCGTTAGGATTTTCCAAAGGGCCAATGATAGATTCGATATCTTCTCGAGAAACTCCCCCTGGCCTGAGAAGAAGAGGGGAGGGGCCCGTTAAATCCACAATAGTAGACTCAAGACCTACGGACGCTTCTCCTCCTTCAATAATCAGAAGGTCAGGAAAGTCTTCTTCCACATGGTTTGTTTGGGTGGGGCTGACTTTTCCAGAAAGATTGGCACTTGGAGCCGCGAGAAGTCCATCGAAGGCTTGGAGAATGCTTAAGGCTATAGGATGGTTGGGCACACGGACGGCAAGGGAAGAAAGGCCAGCGCTTGCCAAAAGAGAGAGAGAGGAAGAAGGATGACGTTGTAAAACAAGGGTTAAGGGGCCAGGCCAAAACGCTTGTGCTAATAGGTCTGCTTTGTCATTCCATAGGACCTGATTTTGAAAAGCCTCTTGTGAATGCCCATGAATAATTAAGGGATTAAAGGAAGGTCTCTTTTTCTTTTCAAAAATATGAGCAACAGCTTCATCCTGCGTGGCATCTGCCGCAAGGCCATAAACAGTTTCTGTAGGAAGCCCTATAAGCTCACCTTGACCCAAAGCATGCGAAACCCTGTGAATATTTTCAAGCGTTGGAAAAACAATCATGGTTTATGTCCAAAAACAACAAATGCCTTATTTAATAATCCAGGTTTGCCATAGATAAAGGTGGTCCCATCAATATTTGCCATGGCACCTCCAGCAGCTTCCACAAGAGCCTGGCCTGCAGCCGTGTCCCATTCCGAGCAAGCTTCAAACCTTAAATAGAGATCCGCAGCCCCAGATGCAATAGCGCAGAACTTAATGGCGCTTTGAATCCTCTCAATTTTAGTGATGGGATAGGTTTTTAAAAAGATGTCTTCTTGTTCTTTAAACTTTTTACCATACCCTCCTACAAGAAGCGTCATTCCTTGGGAAGGGGTCGAACGCGTGTGAATAGGATCGCTTTTTCCTTGGACATGTTTCCAAGCTTTTCCCTCATACCCATAAAAAGTCTCTTGGGTAAGAGGAAGGTGGATAAGGCCAAGAATGGGACGGTCGTGCTCCATCAAGGCAATGTTGATACAAAACTGTCCATTTTTATGAATAAAACCCTTTGTTCCATCCAGTGGATCCACAAGCCAATAAAGGGGATTTTTAATATGCCAAGACGCCGCATCTTCTTCCGAAATAAGAGGGATATGAGGGGTAAGTTTTTTCAGCCCGTCTTGAAGAAAGTCATGGCTTTCCTGGTCGGCTTGCGTTACAGGAGATCCATCTTTTTTTTCAAAAACCTCAATCTCTTCTTTATAAATACGGCAAATAAGGGTGCCTGCTTTTTCGGCCAGATGCACAAGAGAGGGTGTTAAAGAATCAAGATTGGGTTTAGAAAAATTCATGATATATAGTATGAAGTTCTGCGGTTTAAAAGGGAAGGGCTTATTTTATTGCTCTGTCGCAAGTTTTGGCTGGATGTTGTATAATTTCCCGAATTGATTTTAATTACGGAGTTATGGAATGCTAAGATTCAAAGGCAGGCACTTTCCAAAAGACGTTATTTTGATGGGGATTCGTTGGTATGTATCTTATCCTTTAAGCTACCGGCATGTAGAGGAATTAATGGAAGAACGTGGAATAGCCCTTGACCACGCTACAATCAATCGCTGGGTTGTGAGGTATTCTCCAGCTCTTCAAGCTAAATTTAGAAAACACAAGAAACTAACAGGCAAGAGTTGGCGCATGGATGAGACTTACATTAAGGTTAAGGGAGAATGGACATATTACTATAGAGCCGTTGACAAGCAGGGCCAAACCATAGACTTCTTCTTGTCTCGAACCCGGGATACTGAGGCAGCTCAAGCATTCTTTGAAAAAGCCATAGGCAGCAGCGGACAACCTGAGAAAGTGAATATGGACAAGAGTGGAGCCAATTTGGCTGGTTTACAAAAAGTCAACGAAGGCCTTCCAGAAGATAAGAAGATTACTATCCGTCAGGTCAAATATCTCAACAATATGGTTGAACAAGATCATCGAGGAATAAAAGGAATTACCAAGCCCATGCTTGGCTTTAAAAGCTTTGTTTCTGCTGCAGCCACATTAGCAGGAATTGAATTGTGCCATATGCTTCGAAAAGGTCAGAATGTCCTTCAAGAACCCTTGGATTCCTGGAAGCAATTTTATGCGCTCACAGCATAATTATGTCTAAAGGAAATTCATCGTTCAAGCGGGGTTCAAGCATTCCAAAACTTGCGACAGAACCTGTCCGAGAGCTTTAACAGGTCTCAAGAGAACAATTTTCCGACATATGACTTGTATTGTTAGGAACTCCCTGCTATAAATCCCTAATCTCTAGCAAGGCAAGGGGAAAACCCGGGCATGCCAACCTAGAATTTTTTTGTATCTTTAAAAGAGAGTGAGAAAATGCCCAAGTTAAAGACGAAGAGTAGCGTAAAAAAACGCTTTCGCCTGACGGCGACTGGCAAAGTCATTATGGCTCAAGCAAACAAACGACATGGAATGCGGAAGCGTTCGGCTGAAATGCGGCGTACCGCTCGTGGCACTACGATCATGAGAGAGTGTGATGCTAAAATTGTTCGTCGTTTTATGCCCTATGGTATTTGAAGGAGATTGAGTCATGGCCCATGTTAAACGCGGGGTAACTACCCACGCCCGTCACAAAAAAGTCCTCAAGCTTGCAAAAGGCTATCGGGGACGTTCCAAAAATTGTTATCGTATTGCGCTTCAGCGCGTTGAAAAGGCGCTTCAGTATGCCTATCGTGATCGTCGTAACCGGAAGCGGGATTTTCGTGCCCTCTGGATTCAACGAATTAATGCAGGTGTAAGAGAGCATGGTCTAACCTATTCACGCTTTATCAATGGCCTTATCAAAGCTGGTGTTGAAATTGACCGGAAGGTTCTTGCGGATCTTGCTGTTTATGAGCCCCTTGCCTTTAAAGGAATCGTGACCCAAGCTCAAAAAGCTTTGGCTGCATAAGGGTTAAGGAGAAAGTCGGGGTCGGAGTAACTATTTGACAAATGCTTGTGATTGATTATAGTCTCCCCCTATTAACTAATTATTTTTTCCAGAGGAAACGTCTTGGATGACAAAGCGAATTGAATCAAAATATAAAATTGATCGCCGACTTGGTGTAAACTTGTGGGGGCGTCCTAAAAGCCCTATTAATGTTCGGGCCTATGGACCTGGTCAGCACGGGCAACGTCGGTCTAAACCTTCAGATTACGGGCTTCAATTAACAGCCAAGCAAAAGCTGAAGGGGTATTACGGCAACATTACAGAACGTCAATTTTCTCGCCTTTATGCAGAAGCTGTGCGTAAGCGCGGAGATACCAGCGAAAACCTGGTTGGGCTTTTGGAATCTCGATTGGATGCGGTTGTTTATCGCATGAAGTTTGTCCCGACCGTGTTTGCATCGCGTCAATTTGTCAATCATGGCCATGTTTCTGTGAATGGGAAACGTGTTAACATTCCTTCTTATCTCGTGAAACCCGGGGATGTTATCGAAGTGCGTCAAAAATCCAAAGAACTTGCCGTTGTTTTAGAGGCAATTCAATTGGCAGAGCGCGATGTGCCTGAATATATTGAAGTTGATCACAAGGCTATGAAGGGTACATATGTTCGCGTTCCTACCCTTTTGGAAGTTCCTTACCCTGTTCAAATGGAACCAAACCTGGTCGTTGAGTACTACTCTCGATAATCCTTTTTAAGAAAGGGCTATAGCTCCTTTCTTGCGGGCGCTTAGCTCAGTTGGTAGAGCAGCTGACTCTTAATCAGCGGGTCGAAGGTTCGAATCCTTCAGCGCCCACCAGGAAAAAAAGGGATTTTAAGTGGTAGCAAAAAAATCTAAAAATAAATTTTCGCCAAACTTTCGCCAAGGCAAAAATATACGAGCACCAAAAGTCCGCCATTACACAGCGGGTTTTATTTACCCAGCAAGTTAGCCTCCTCATGTTCACCTAACGCGTGGCAAATGTTTCGTAAGCAATTTGAAGCCCAGATAACCTCACTGTGTGTTTCAGGAAAATGTTTCTTATAAATTATCAGGCTTTTTTCAAGCAATGACTTTGCTTCTTCAAGATGGCCAATGGCTCTATAAGTATCTCCTAAGTGTGCTAAGGCCCAGGCAATTTCATTATGATCTTGAGGAAAGTGCTTCTTATAAATCAAAAGACCTTGTTCAATAAAGTCTTTAGCTTTCTCATACGTGCCTAAATCTTTATAAACAGCTCCTAAATAAACTAAGATTCCAGCGACGACGATATGATTTTCTGGAAGATGTTTTTTATAAATCAGCAAGCTTTCTTCAAGCAAATCTTTAGCTTTTTCGTATTCCCCGAGGCTTCTATAAACATCTCCTAAACAAGATAAGGCCCAACCTGTCTTAATGTGACCCTCTGGGAAATAGTCTTTATAAAGGCAACACTTTGTTCCAATAAGGTTTTTGCTTTTTCGTTATCTCCTAGGTAGCTATAAAAATCTCCGAGATGAGCTAAAACCCAAGCAACACCAATACCATTTTTGGAAAGATATTTTTTGTAAAGAAAAAGACTTTCTTCAAGCAAAGCTTCAGCTTTTTCATAACTTCCTAGAATTTTATAGACAATCCCTAGATAAGCGGAAGTACGTGCGTTTCCTAAATGGTTTTTAGGAAGGTACTGTTTATAAATTGAAAACCCTTCTTAAAGTAAATCCTTAGCCTTTTCGTAATTTCCTAAGTCTCTATGGACATTTCCTGACGACGTTAACGTTCGAGCTATTCCAGCCTGATTTTCAGGAAAATGCTGTTTGTAAAGAGAAAGGCTGTATTCAAGGAGTCCTTTAGCTTTTTCATAATTTCCTAAATCAGCATAAACATTCCCTAGATATGTCAAAGCCCGTGCATTTCCTAGACTTTTATTATTAGCTTGATTGAGCTTTAAGGGAATTTTTTCAAGAAGTTGTTTAGGGCGTGTCATCAATTGAGGTGAGAAGAATTGAGAAAGATGATAGGATATGAGAAAAACTGTAGAGGAGGTTTTTCTCGATGCGACGATATGCGTTACGTGATGATCAATGGAAGAGAATAAAGGATATATTACCC
>CANGTV010000023.1 GCA_947457015.1 Alphaproteobacteria bacterium
AGCGTTGAAGAAAATTTAAATTTTTTCTCAGGCGTTTACGGCCTTCAAGGCCCCTATCGCACAAAAATGATTGATCTTATGATCACTATTTTTGATCTTCATCCTTATCTTAATTCCAACACAAATTTACTACCTCTCGGGTATAAACAGCGCCTTGCTCTCGCCTGTGCCGTTATGCATGAACCCGATGTTTTATTTCTTGATGAACCCACCTCAGGGGTGGACCCCCTTACCCGCCGTGAATTTTGGACTCATATTAATGGAATGGTTGAAAAAGGTGTGACCATAATGGTCACGACTCATTTTCTGGAAGAAGCAGAATACTGTGATCGTGTCGCGCTTATTTACCAAGGTGAGAGCATCGCAACAGGAACCCCTGATGATTTAAAAGACATGGTGAGGACACGAGATATGCCCAACCCGACCCTTGAAGATTCTTTTATTGCCTTAATTGAAAAAAGAGGCGTTCAATGATTTCCTTCTCTTTTCAACGTTTCTTTGCTTATTTAAAAAAGGAAACTAAGCAAATCATAAGAGACCCCAGCACGATGCTCATTGCTTTTGTGCTTCCTCTGCTCATGATCTTTATTTTTGGATATGGCGTCTCCCTTGATGCGAACAAAATCCGCATTGGCCTTGTGATGGAAGAAATGGATGAAGAGGCCAGAAGCCTTGCAAGCGCTTTTCTGTCCACGTCTTATTTTGATGTTCAAACCGGAAACAACACTCACTTATTTGAGAAAGAGATGACACGCGGACGCCTCCGCGCGTTCATCACCATCCCCCAAAATTTTTCATCATTATTAATAGAAGGTACACCTTCACCTATACAGATTCTTCTTGATGGAAGCGAACCCAACACCGCTAAGTTTACCCTTAATTATGCAACTGGTGTTGTCAACACGTGGATGGCGCAACGAGCCATTGAGAAAAAAAGCTCCTCTCCACTCCTCATTAATCCAGAACCGCGTGTGTGGTTTAATTCTGCGCTTAAAAGCCGGGACGTTCTTCTCCCAGGATCCATTGCGACCATTATGTCTCTTATTGGGACTCTTCTGACAGCTCTTGTTGTCGCCAGAGAATGGGAGAGAGGCACTATGGAAACTATTATGGCAACCCCGCTTCGTATTCGGGAAATGCTTCTTGCCAAACTCGTGCCCTATTTCTGTTTGGGCCTCGGCTCAATGACACTCTGCGTCACCATTTCTATTCTTTTATTTGACGTTCCCTTTCGGGGATCATTTTTCGTTTTATTTCTCGCAACCTCTATCTTTCTCTTAGCCTCCCTCGGCCAAGGACTCCTGATCTCTTCGACCACTCGTAATCAATTTGTTTCATCACAGATTGCTATCATGCTTGGATTCTTACCTGCGTTCGTTCTGTCAGGGTTCATTTATGAAATCACCTCTATGCCGTGGCCCATACGAGCACTTACATATCTGTTTCCTCCTCGCTACTTTGTTCCCATTCTTCAAAGCACCTTCTTAAGCGGTACACTGTGGGAACTTATCCTGCCTAATCTTTTTGCGATGTTTCTTATTGCTCTTTTTTTCTTCCTCGTCACAACCTATAAGACAAGCAAAAGGCTGGATTCATGACAAGCAGATGGCCGCGCCTCAAAGCCCTTATCATCAAAGAACTTCTTGCTGTTTGGCGTGACAAGAAAAGTCGCATTACACTTATAGCCCCTCCCCTCATTCAGCTGATTATTCTGTCTCATGCAGCAACCCTAGACGTTAGTAACATTTCTCTTGGTGTTTATAATGAAGATAATGGCTGGTATAGCCACGAGCTTATCCAACGTATCAAAGGGTCTCCCTACTTCGGTCATGTGTATGAATTCGAAAGCCTTCAAGAAGCAAGAAAAGCTATCGACCTTCAAAAGGTCATCGTTTCTGTGCAGTTTCAGTCCAACTTCTCTCGCCTTCTTGCCAAAGGAACCCCCGCCTCCTTGCAAATGATTTTAGATGGAAGAAAACCAAATGCCTCTCAAATTGTGACGGGATATCTCACGTCTATTTTTCAGACCTTCAACACCGACATTCTTAAGGAGAAAGGCATTAAGCTTCCAGACCTCCTTCCTATTGAACCGCGGGCATTTTTTAACCCAAATCTCGAGTATATTTATTATAACGTTCCCTGCCTCGTTGCGATGTTAAGTATGCTCCTTGCCTTAACCCTCACCGCTATGTCTGTTTCACGAGAGAGAGAAAATGGGACCTTCGATCAACTTCTCGTGTCCCCTCTTCAACCTTGGGAAATCCTAGTTGGAAAGCTTATCCCTGCTATGATCATCGGCATTGGAGAAAGCAGTGCTCTTATGCTTATTGCTCTCTATCTTTTTAAGGTTCCCTTTACGGGATCCTTTTTGTTGCTTTATTTTAGTATGGTTGTTTTCTTGTTATCGATGGTTGGAATCGGCCTTTTCATTTCTGCTCTGTCTCACACACAACAACAGTCTATTTTAGGGGCCTTTGTTTTCATGACACCGACCATGTTGCTATCCGGGTATGCCACACCGATTGAAAATATGCCCATCTGGCTTCAACCCTTTACAAGCATTCTTCCCATCACTCATTTTTTTATTATCATTAAAGGGCTTTTTTTGAAAAATATGCCAGCTTCAGATGTGCTCATACACACATGGCCCATGGCTCTTATTGCTCTTTTTACCTTAGCTATTGCGGGGTGGATGTTTAAAAGGCGCATGGAGTAAAGCATAGAGGCGAAGAGCGCTTGAAAGGCTTCCTGTGCGCCTTGAATCAATGTCCTGAATCAGGCGATTTAAAGAAATGTCTTGTGCAAGTGCTGCTTCTTCTAAAACGCGCCAAAACGCTTTCTCCAGAGCCACACTCGTTTTATGCCCCGAAAGGGCTACGGAACGCTTTTGAAAGCGCGCCTCTTCAGGATTCATTGGACCCAATCATATTCTCAGGCCTTACCCATTCTTGATACTGCTCTTTCGTCACATAATTAAGACCAAGTGCAGCCTCAAGAAGAGTCATCCCCTCTTGATGAGCTTTTTTTGCAATTTGAGCGGCCTTATCATATCCAATATGAGCATTTAATGCTGTCACGAGCATAAGCGAATTATAGAGCAATTCCTCAATTCTCTTTTCATTTGCAACAATCCCAACAACGCATTTTTCTGTAAAACTCCGCACAGCATCACTCAAAAGGCGTATGGATTGAAGAACGTTATAAATCATAACAGGTTTAAAAACATTCAGCTCTAATTGCCCATAAGAGCCTGCAATCGTCACAGTCACATGGTTTCCCATAACTTGTACCGCTACCATCGTCAGAGCCTCACATTGGGTTGGATTTACCTTGCCAGGCATAATGGAAGACCCCGGCTCATTTTCTGGTAACAGAAGCTCCCCGATTCCACTCCGTGGCCCCGATCCTAAGAGACGAACATCATTAGCAATTTTCATTAAAGAAACTGCTAAAACATTCAGAGCTCCAGACACTTCCACCAGTGTATCTTCAGACGCAAGGGCCTCAAATTTATTCTCTGCGGTCACAAAAGGAAGCCCTGTCAATTCTTCCACTTTTTCAGCAAAAGCCTTCGCAAATTTAGGGTTGGCATTAAGGCCTGTTCCCACAGCTGTCCCTCCTTGCGCGAGCTGATACAAATGCGGAAGTGTATTTTTAACTCGCTGAATGCTCATCTTAATTTGTGTCGCATAGCCTGAGAACTCTTGTCCCAAAGTCAAAGGAGTTGCATCTTGGAGGTGTGTCCTTCCAATTTTAATAATGCTTTTAAAAGCTTTTTCTTTGTCTTGAAGCGCTTTTTGGAGAATCTCCAAAGCAGGGAGTAGATTGTTATGAATCTCAAGAGTTGTTGAAATATGCATAACGGTGGGAAAGGTATCATTAGAGGATTGACCCAAGTTGACATGATCATTGGGGTGAACAGGTGTTTTTGACCCCATTTCCCCGCCTAAAAGCTCAATCGCCCGATTCCCAATCACTTCATTGGCGTTCATATTTGTTTGAGTGCCTGAACCCGTTTGCCAGACAACAAGCGGAAAATCATGATCAAGCTTTCCCTCTATCACGTCATCTGCTGCCGCCACAATGGCTTTCCCAAGAGACAGGTCAAGCTCTCCAAGCTCCATATTTACAAGAGTCGCTGCTTTTTTTTGAATCCCCAAAGCACGAATAAGAGGCAAAGGCATCACTTCTACCCCGATACGAAAATTGTGACGAGATCTCTCTGTTTGCGCGCCCCAATACTTATCTGCAGGAACATCAATGGGACCAAAGGTATCTGTTTCTTGACGCGGAGGTGTAAAGGTAGTCATGATTTTTGCTCACTCAAAATATTATTTTGCATAAAGTTCCTCACTTCCCCTCTTCATCTGGCGAAAAAAGATTGCGCAGGAATCCAGGCGCAAACATAGAAAGAGGGTTCGCAGCAATATCAGGTTTATCAAAAGGCCCCGTCACCGTATAGGACATCGCAAAAAGCCCCTCTCCTTCCCCTCCACTCAAGAGAGGACCAAGAATCGGAATATTATTTAAAATAGAGTTGAGGAACCGCGCCGGGATAAGATTTCCTTTAAGAGCATAGGTCCGGTTACGCCGATCAAGTTTTCCCTCAACCGTAAACCCTAAGGATACGCTTTTTCCAATCCCATTTTTAAGAACTACAAAGGAATCATCAAAGACAAAATCACAATCAAACCGTTCCATAGAGACATTTTCATGCGCAGAAAATAAATTTATAATCCCAATGGGAGACAAAATGCCAGCAAACCTCGCTAAAAGAGGAATCTTATGGGCATCAAACTCTTTGAGTTTAAAGACACCCTTATAAGGACCGTGATTTTGCCTTTCGGCCTTAATGGTAAGCTGTCCGCCTTGCACATCATCATAGATACTTAAATTTCTTAAGAATTGTCCCGCATCATTCGCCCGCACAAGAAGAGTTTGGGTATTATTAGGGCCCGGTTTCAGATCAAACAACATGCCTCCTGAAACGTGAGCCACATCTCCTTTATCAGCCATTCCCTCCCCCGCTTTGGCTCGAAGCGTCACTTCCTTCCAGAGAGTTTCTGTTCCTTGTAAGAAAAGATCAGCGGCTGCTTGTACATTTTGAAACACCCTTCCCTCCCCAAGGCGCAGCTGCCCCACCTCAGCAAAAAGCTTGATATCTGTGAGAGGATACTCTTTTGCCGTCCCTTCCTGATCAACATAAGCAAGAAATTTTTCCAAATCCACGCTCTGCCCCTTAAAAGAAACTTCGTAAGCGTCTTTTCGAGGGTTCTTAAGAGTGACTTGCGTATGTGTATGGGGCCCTTTTAGCTCAGACAAATGAATTGTCTTCCACGCCTGTTGAGGGTCAAACACAATTTCTCCTTGGAAAGAATAGACGGGCGTCCTCATCTTCAATTCCGTCATTTTAGCAAGGTGCCCGCCTTCAAAAAGAAGGGAAAAGGAAAGATTTCCTGCCTCTCCTGGTTTTTTCTCCCACCCTAAAGGAGGAAAATCAAGAATTGCGCGGGTGATATCCAAATCCACAAAAAAATGACTTTTTTTATCTTTCTCAAAGGTATACGTAAGTTTCGCTCTTGTTGGTCCACGCCCATACTCCTCATAACCAAAACCAAGACGTTTAAAGTCTGCAAAGGAAGCCATTGTTTCAATCTGGAGTTGCAACTGGTGGGGACTAGAAGCTGTAAAGTAATGCGTATAAAGAAGAGAAGAAGAAAGTTGGTTCAAAACGCCTGTGCCTTGAATTTTCATCTGATCTTGGGTGAGATCAATTGAAAGAGCCCCCTCTCTCAATTGAGCCGTAAACTTGTCTGTAACTTTCCGATCAAGCTCTACCCCCTTAAAGGCCCCCTTCAACGTCATTTTTATATCTTTAAACCGAAGATCTGCCAAAAGAGGAAAATCCATATGAAGATTTATCGACCCACTTCCCTTTGTTTTTTTAGGGTCGATCCCTCCATAAGAGGCATATTCCAGAGGCTTGTGATTGATGATATCGAGAACATCAGAGAGAGGCCCCTTGCCCTTAATATCTAAGGCGAGTTTTTCTTTCCCCACATCAAGTCCAGAAATAACGATTCGACCTTCTTGAAGCTGAAAGGTTTCTATGTTTCCTGACAGGAGCTTAATATCAAACCCGCGGCTGTCAAAGGTAGCTGCTACTTTGATATCTTTCGCAACTGGCAAGCCTTTTAAATACGTAATCTCTGCCCCTTCTCCCAAAATGGTTCCCGTAAGATCATCAACAACAAATCCTGTTTCCTCCCCATGTCCTTTGAGGGAGAGGGTTGCCTCCGTAATAAGCCCTGTACGTAAATTTTCCGTCAACCATTCGCGAGGGGCAGAAGCCAAGCTCTGTGGCCAAAGGGCAGCCAGGTGATCTAAAGAGAGGTCCTCGATCTTTCCTTGAATGTCCAGAGTCTTGTCTGGTCCCAAAAGCTTGGTCAGCACAAGAGGACCTCCGCGTGAAGAAATTTTTCCTGAAAGTTGAAGCAGCATTTCTTCCGACAAGAGAGAGGCATTCTTAAGATCAATCCCTTCCGGAGAAAGCGCAAAAGAAAGGTTCCCCGCGACAAGAGGAAGAGGACGAAGATTTGCTAAGGACAGGTCTAAGTCTCCTTTCCCAAAATCCACATCACAACTTCCTTCAATTACCTCAAAGGTTGACGGCACAAGAGACAAGTGAACATTCCCGTTTAAAGGAACATCCCAATGCTGAAAGAGATTGAGAATATCATCTGGGGTTATGACATCCGGGTTGAGATCTCCCAAGGTGGGTCGATCTTTTTCTATCAATGATTTTAAGGCAACTTGCTGAAAATTTGCTGTCACATCAACGCGCGGTTCTCCAAGGGCATGACTAAGGTTCAAAGCTAAAAGGCCCTGTCCTTGCAAAGGCGTTAACGTGAGGTCTGTTCGAAATCCTCCACTCCCTCGCCTTAAAACAAAAGTAGCCTTTGGTAATTCCCATTGTTGCCCTGCTTGATCATCTTTCAACACAACGTTGGCATCGACAATAGATATTTTTTTAAGATCATTAAGCTTTCCAAGTGCAGGATTAACTGCACCTAAAGCCAAAAAAGAGGAGATCTCCTCAAATGAGAAATCGTGATCAGACGTGTCGTCTCCCAATCCCAACGAAAATTTTCCCTGGGCATTACGCTCTAAAAGGATGTGCGGTCGATAAAGGCGCATGTGTTTTAGCGCAACGTCACCTCCTAAAAGGCGATAAAAATACAAAGAAATTCCAACGTGCTCGATATTAAGCCAGTCTGGCTTTGCATCCTTTTGGAAATGGACATCCACGAGCTCAACTTCAAAAGGCCTCTTCCATTCCCGCCACACGAGCTGCGTATGGTGAATGGACGTCTTGAAATCATTCGTTGGTGTTTGTAAAGCGGCTTCCACATGGGGCGTCAAAAAGTCAAGATTAATAGGCCCCATGGAAAGGCGCCCCAAAAGAACCAAAAGAATCAATACAAAAAGAGCAAAAACAGATCCGGCAACTTCTAAAAGAAGCCGTATGGACTTTTTAGCAATGAGCCCTTTCCCAAAAGAAAAAGGGAGAGTAAACTTTAATCTGTTCACATGTACTCCAGAAAGAGGTCTCTTATGAGTTTATCAATCGGTGACACGGCCCCCTCCTTTACCTTGCCGACAGATGAAGGAAGCTCCATTACGTTATCTGAATTAGTTGGCAAGCGCGTCATTGTTTATTTCTATCCTAAGGATGCAACTTCCGGATGCACCACAGAAGCCTGTTCTTTTCGGGATGAAAAGCCTAAATTTGACAAAAAAAATGTGGTCATTATTGGTATCTCTAAGGATTCTATCAAAAGTCACAAGAGTTTTAAAGAAAAAGAAGGCCTCAACTTTATTTTAGCCTCCGATGAAACAGGAGACGTCTGTGAAAAATATGGTGTATGGGTAGAAAAATCCATGTATGGCAAAAAATATTTCGGCATTGACCGCTCTACTTTTTTAATTGATGAAACAGGCAAAATCGCAAAAATCTGGAGAAAAGTAAGTGTCCCAGGTCATATAGACGAGATTTTGAAAGCCGTATGACAAAAGAATTATCAAGAAGTTACGAGGGGTATTCTCTTCCCGTGTCATCCCCGCGAAGGCGGGGATCCAGGCATAAGTTATACTATCATCCCGAACCTTTAGTCTCGGGCTTGATCCGGGATCATTCGGGATCTCATTGCTATGCAGATGCTGAAACGAGTTCAGCATGACAACGTTTCTCTGGATCCCCGCCTTCGCGGGGATGACACCTATTAGCATTAGGCCCATAGTATGACCTCCAAAACTCTCATCGTTATTCCTGCACGCCTGGCCGCAACGCGCCTCCCGAACAAACCCCTTGCAGACATTTGTGGCAAACCCATGATTGTCCATGTTTGGGAAAGGGTCATGGAGGCCACCGTAGGGCCTGTTCTTGTGGCCTGTGGAGATCAAGACATTCTGGAGGCTGTCAAAGCTTATGGCGCGATTGGGATTCTTACCGACCCTGCCCTCCCCTCAGGAACGGATCGCATCAAAGCCGCCCTTGATATATATGACCCCCACGGGGAGTATGAGGTGATTATCAATATACAAGGAGACTTGCCTACCCTCGACCCCTCCTTACTTCGTCATGCTTTGGAGCCGTTTCAAGACCCAGCTGTTGATATGACGACCCTTGCCAACCTTATTGAAGATCCCCATGAGCTCACGGATCCCAACACAGTCAAAGTTGCCCTTTCCCTCAAGGAGGGAGAGTCCATTGGCCGCGCCCTGTATTTTAGCCGTAATCCTCTTCCCTCAGGAGAAGGGCCTCATTACCACCACATCGGTATTTACGCCTATGGGCGGGAGTGTCTCAATCGATTTGTGAGTCTCCCCATCGATCCTTTAGAAACACGAGAAAAGCTGGAACAACTCCGGGCCCTCGGCAACGGCATGCGCATCGATGTGAAAGTTATCACAACAAGCGCCCCTTTTGGAGTTGATACCCCCGCTGACCTTGAAAAGGCCAGACGGATCATCGGGGAAAGAATCAGTTAAGTTCTCTAATGCAGTTTCTTCCCATTCTCAACCTGTGGGTCAAGGGTTGCCAAACAGATGGCTCCTTGGGTATCCTCACACCCTACCATCAAGAATTGTGATTCAAACCCTGCGATATTTTTCTTGCCTAAATTAACAACCCCCAACACCTGACGTCCAACAAGAGACTCAGGCGTATAATGAACTGTTACTTGGGCTGATGTTTGAAGAACACCAATGTCAGGTCCAAAATCCACCCACACTTTGTAAGCAGGCTTTAGGGCGCGTGGGAAAGGCTCGGCTTTGATAACGGTGCCGGAGCGAATGTCAACTTTAGAAAAATCTTCGTAAGATAGGGTCATGGGGAGTCCTCTCGAGTAACCTAATATTCAGTAATGAATTTATTTTTGCTGGGGAAAATCACCCAGCACAGGTGGCCGTCCGTGAATTAAAAAATTCCGGCCTTAGGCGCCGCGAGGTCGCTTATAAAGAAAAGCGCTTTTTGTGAATCTGCTGAGGGTCATTCTATATTTATAACAAAAAATCTTGAGAGACGCAAACACAAAGACAAAATGGCCAATCGGAAAAATGGACTTCTTTCAGTAAAGGAGTAAAATCTTAAATATAGAATCGAAGAATTTTGCCTAAATGGAGTGTTTTTAGAATAGTTTTAAAGTAATATCAGCTTGCCATATGACATTTTTTGTTTTAACTGCCCAACATTTGTCATCTCCGAGCTAGAAGCTCTAAGCCCCCGATCAAGTCGGGGGCATGAGCTTTTCAGCGAGCGGGATGACAACAAAACTGGCAATACTTTTAAGCAAAAGGGTAGCCACTTTCTATCCCCTACGCCCCGCTCAGGCGCCCCAGGGCTTGCTCTAATTTCTCTCGCGCAAGCTGGGCTGCTTCCAAACGTTGGCGCTGCGTATCGATGATCTCTTGAGGGGCTCGAGAAACAAAGTCTTTATTGCTAAGCTTCTTATCAATTTCTTTAATCTCAGCAAAAACTTTCGCAAGGTCCTTTTGCAAACGCTCCCTTTCTGCCTCCACATCAATTGCCCCTATAAGAGGAATCAACAGCGTGCTATCTCCCACAATACTTTGAACAGCGCCTTTGGCTTCTTCAGGAGATAAGGATTCTGAAAACACCTTCACATGTTGAAGGCGCGCAAGCTTTAAAAGAAGGTCCTCGTACTCCCTGACTTTCCGGTGCACATCAGGGGACGCCTCATAAAAACTTACAGAAAGGTGAGCTGCCGCAGGAATGTTCATTTCGGCCCGGATACTCCGGACTTCCATAATCACCTGGATAAGCCAATCAATATCTTGGCTTTCTTGAAGATATGAGGTCTTTTGGGTCTCAGGCCACGCGGCCCCCATGAGAAGCCCTTGGCCGGGGTGAAGATTTTCCCACAACGTTTCCGTCATATAGGGCATAAACGGGTGAAGAAAACGTACAATACGATCGAGCACCCACGCGACTGTGCGCTGAGTTTCTTCTTTTTCATGCCCTTCTTGCGCAAACTTAGGTTTGCAGAATTCGAGATACCAATCGCAAAAAGTTCCCCAAATAAAATGATATAAAAAATGGGCTGCCTCGTTAAATTTGTATTCTTCGAGAGCTTCTTGAACATCGTAGGACAAGGTTGAGATTTGCTGCACAATCCATTGGTTAATGGGCACCTGAAGCGCTGTCACTGTAAAGTCAGGATCAAAACCACAGCCATTCATTTCAGCAAATCTGGCAGCGTTCCACAGCTTGGTGCCAAAGTTCCGATACCCTTCTACATGCTCCTTAGCAAACTTAACGTCCCGCCCCGGAGCTGCCATAGCGGCCAAGGTAAATCTGAGGGCATCCGCCCCATAGGCATCGATAAGACCCAAAGGGTCTACAACGTTTCCTTTGGTTTTTGACATTTTTTTCCCTTTTTCATCCCGAACAAGGGCTGTCATATAAACCGTTTTAAAGGGAACCTCTCCTGTGAAATGAAGACCCATCATCATCATGCGGGCGACCCAAAAGAAAATGATATCATGACCTGTCACCAGAACATCAGTTGGGTAATAGCGTTTGAAAGCAGGCGTTTCTTCAGGCCACCCTAAAGTGGAAAAGGGCCAAAGGGCTGAGGAAAACCATGTATCTAAAACGTCCTCCTCTTGAGTCAGGACAACCTCTTTATTATAAAAACGTGCCGCATCAATCTTGGCATCTTCTTCAGTCTTTGCCACAAAAATCTTACCATCAGGGCCATACCATGCCGGAATGCGATGTCCCCACCACAATTGCCGAGAAATACACCACGGCTGAATATTCCGCAGCCACTCAAAATATGTATTTTCCCAAAAACGGGGAACAAATTGTGTTTTTCCTTTTTCAACAGCTTTAAGGGCAGGTCCCGCCAAGGTTGCGGCATCCACATACCATTGATCCATGAGCCAAGGCTCAATAACAACCCCAGATTTTTCGCCATGAGGGGTGGGAATGAGAGCCGCTTCTTCCTTCTCAAAAAGCCCTTTCTCTGCCATATCTTCCACGACTTTTTTCCGCGCCACAAAGCGGTCAAGACCTTGGTAAGAGGGGGGCACATTTTCATTCAAACATGCATGGGCATCCAGTGTATTGATCATGGGAAGGCTATGGCGGCGTCCCACCTCAAAGTCATTAAAATCATGGGCCGGCGTAATTTTAACGGCCCCTGTAAACTTTTCAGGATCCGCATGAAGATCACCGATAATAGGGATAAGCTGATCTGTTAAGGGATGACGAAGCTTTTGTCCGATAAGGGGCTTATATCGCTCATCTTCAGGGTGGACAGCAACCGCCACGTCTCCAAACACGGTTTCGGGACGACTTGTGGCAATGGTAATAAATTGCCCCTTTAGATTTTCCAGAGGATACTGAAAATAATACATGGTCCCCTGCGTTGGGAGAGTTTCGACCTCAAGGTCTGACACAGCTGTTTGAAGTTTTGGGTCCCAATTAATCAGTCGCTTGTCTCGATAAATCAGTCCTTGACGATAGAGCTCCACAAAGACATGACGCACAGCCGCACTTAGGCCTTCATCAAGGGTAAATCGCTCTCGGCTCCAATCAGGGGAAGCTCCCAAACGGCGAAGCTGGTGGGTGATCATCCCTCCCGACTCTTCCTTCCATTGCCACACTCTTTCCGTAAACTTTTCCCGCCCTAAGGTGCGGCGGCTCAGTTTTTCTTGGTCTAGCTGACGCTCCACAACCATTTGGGTGGCGATGCCTGCATGATCGGTTCCGGGTTGCCATAACACATCCCGCCCTTGCATCCGGTAAAAGCGAATAAGAATATCTTGAAGGGTAAATGTAAAGGCGTGCCCCATATGAAGGGTTCCCGTTACATTCGGAGGGGGCATCATAATTGTATAGGGTATAGCCTGCGGTTTGACTCCCGCCGCCATAAGGCCTGAGCGTTCCCAGGCTGTGTAAAGCTTTTGTTCAAGAGCAGAGGGAGAGAATGTTTTGTCTAACATGGGCGTTTAGCACTCAATTAATCGAATAAAAAAAGGACTAGGTAAGATACCCTTTCACAAGGGAAAAAACCCTATTGGCGGTTCTGACTCATAATTTTTTCCACTTGCTCTGTCACGACCCAGCGCACAAGAAGGGGCAAATTGGCATCCAACCACTCCTTCAAAAGAGGCTTTAAAATTTCACGCAACTGATGTTCAAGAACTGAGGTGCCAACGCCCTCCATAAGCGAAGGCTTTGGCGAACACGGCTTATCTTGAGAAAGTTGACTCAAAGACCGCAACATCGTTGCTGTCTCAGCGGCCGCTGGTGGCGAGACAAGGAGAGCATCAAATTCCTCAGTCGTTGAGCGTTTACTGTTGCGCTCAAAAGGAGACGACGGTTTTTGCCTTTCTCTCTGAGAAAGCGCGGGTTTCTCTTTATTCTCATTTGACATAAAAGACGTCTCTTCGGGCAAAAAATGAGTCAAATCTAAAATGTCCTCATTTTTTTCATCAAAAGAAGGAGATTCTTGTGTCTTTGAATCCTCGGAAATAATCTGACGGATGGAGGCTAGAATTTCATCCATGGACGGTTCAGAGGGAAATTTCTCTGTGGTCATATTAGCCTCCATCTTTTACGTAGCGAAAATCCCTATCTTGCCAGAACTGGATCCAAGCTTCTTTATACTCATTATAATAAGCATCTGGATCATAGTACTTAACTTTGAGTTTGAGAGCACACGCTGTCAAGCGTCCCATCGCCTGCAAAACTGCATAGTTTGCAACGATGAGTTCTTGCTCGGCATTGGTTAACTCAATTTGAATATTCGTCAATTTCTCTCGTTCTACAAAAACATCAACGATAGACTTTACACCTACATTGTATTCTTCAACGGCGCCTTCCACAGCAATCTCTTGTGCTTTTACGGCCGCCGTAAGGCTCTTAATCCTGCTACGAGCTGTGACCAATCTTTCCCAAGAGATCCTCGCATTTTCAACAACTTGTCGTTGGGAATTCACGAGCTTTACTTTCTGCTGGGCAACTGTTTGGTAGGCTTGACGAACCTTAGAGTTTGGCTTGCCTTGTAAGTAAATTGGAACGTTAACGGCTGCCCCAAACTGTAAGTTCGTTGTTTTTGAAGGAACTGTAATTCCTGTCCCCGATTGACGTGTATTTCCAACACTGGACTGAAGATCTACCTTAGGAAGAAGCTCTGCAAACTGCAAATCTACACTATATTCGGCGGCCTCAAGAGCAAATTTTGCTTCCGTAATCGAAGGGTTGTGCGCCTTTGCTGCACACAGAACCTCTTCATAACAATCAGGAACGTTTAGAAGAATGTTTCCCGCAGTAAGTTTTCCAGGCGCACACCCCACTTGGTGAGTATAATTAGCTTTGGACGTTTCAAGTTGTCCTTGAGCCTCAGCCACATCCGCAATAGCTTTCTCCAACTCAGCTTCAGCAATGGCCACATCCGTACGGCCTCCTTCTCCCACCTCATATTTAGCCTGAGCCCGCTCCAGCTGCTTCGCACTAAATTCCTGACTGTCCTGTTGGTAACGCACAATAGCCTCATTTCCAACAATAGCTGTATGAGTCTGAACAGCCCCCAAAAGAACATTTTGCTCTGTCCCGAAAAGTCCTGCCTTTTGAGAGAAAACGTTACTTTTTGCTTGCCCTATACCAGCAACTGTTGCCCCACCTTTATAAACATTTTGATCTATTTGTGCTTTATATCCCGTGACATTGGACTCATTTTTAAAACCTGCTCCTATAGGATAGGTCATATTCTGTGTTTGGTTTCCTTGAACAGAAAGACTAGGACGCCAATCAGCGTTGGCTTGAGAAAGAGTTTCATCCGTAGCCCTTAATCCAGCACGCGCCGCATCAAGTTCTGCATTGCGCATGTAGGTATGCTCAAGGGTGTCTTTAAGGGAGATCACACACTGAACTTCTTGCTTCTTCTGAGGGCATGGACGATCCACCCCAAAAGAAGAGGAACTGCACACAGCACTTGAGACAAGTACGGCTAAAAACTTAAGAATTTGAATACGTTGCATCTTTGTGTATAAAATTTTTTATAAAATTGATTTCTACCATACACACTATTTTTTCTTTTTTCACTAAAAAACAAATGCTTTTGTTTTGTGAAAGCCTTCAAGGCGTGGCGCAAATGCATCAAATAATGAGATTGTTATCAAGTTTCCTTCTTTTTTAACACATTTTATAGCGTCGTTCCCCTCCTCCTTACGATATCTCAGCGCTATAATTTCTCCTCCCTCTTTTAATTGAGAGAGAAGAGATTGGGGAATAAAATCGATGCTCCCTTCAATCATCATTTTATCGTAAGGTGCCTCTGCTTCCCATCCCTCTGCAAGAGGCCCTAAGACAACTTCTACAGTCGTTATGTCTATTTCCGCAAGAAGATGGTCAGCCTCTTGTGTTAAAATATCTTCAGAATCAAGGGCAATCACTTGAGGTCCCATCTGACCTAAAAGAGCGGGCCCATAGCCCGTTCCTCCTCCTATATAAAGAATTTTACTGCTGGGCATTGGATTTAAAGCCTGCAGAAGCCGCGCGAACAAAGCGGGTCTTAAAAGCACACGTCCTTTATTAAAGGGAAAATTTTCATCCATATACGCAATGCGGGCCAGCTGACGAGGCACAAACCGCTCTCGCGGTATCTTCGAAAGAGCCTCAATCAGACAAGAATTCGTAATCTTCTCAGGCAACACCTGATTCTTAACCATATTAGACCGCATAAGAGCAAAATCAGCCATGGACTCTTGTTATCACCTTATAATTCCTTGGATTTTTGGATAGATCCATGAATGAGGCTCCTTGTAATTTTCTCAATTTTACACAGGAAGAAGTTTATAAATATTTAACGAGACTTATAGAGAAACCTGCTGCAAAAACCTGTCGCCCCTAAATTGTCATCCCGAATTCATCTCGGGATCTCTTTGACAAGAAGATGCTGAGAGTCAAGACCGGGACTAAAGGTTCAGCTTGACAACGATCTGGATCCCCGCATCTCGCTACGGCGAAGCCTAACGTAGCCGAGAGCCCCTCCTGAACGTGCCTCCGCACTCTCACAGAGAACACGATATTTTTTAAAGAGATGCAAAGTATTGTAATCATAAATCCAACCTGGCAGGAGGCAGTGTCACTACATGAAGTTGACGTGTTTGCCTTTCTCTCTCCTACTCAACAACATAGTTGATGACAAAGTGGCGGGATATTTTCTTCTCCAGAACTGAGATTAAATTAAAGCGCCCTTCCCGCTTCAAGAGCGGATTTAAGATTAAGAACACCAGCTCCAAACTGAGCTTGAGGAAGATCACGCCCCTCCAAAGACATTTTTCGAGCTGATGTTAAAAGAAGACGCGCAAGGGCTTCAGCTGACAAGGAGGGAAACGCTTGTTTGAGAAGACAAGCTGCCCCTACGACCATAGGCGCCGCCATGGACGTGCCTGATTTTTCGCCAAAAAGACCGCCTGCAATGGTAGACGTAATATTATCTCCGGGGGCTGTGATAAAGTAGGTTTGAGCCATTCCAAGGGCACTTTTCCCTGGGTAATTACTGAATTCAGCCAACACCTCTTTCCCGTTTGTATAAGAAGACGCTCCCGCCAAGAGCAACCGCCCTCCCATAAGAGGATCATGGGCCAGTTCAACAAGACTGCGGGTATAAGCGTGGCTCATTAAGGAAGACTTTTCGTTTCCAGCGGCAATAACGATCAATTTCCCTGCTTGAGCCAGCTTAAGAAGGGCTTCCCTCACATTGGGACTAAGCTCACGCCCCGTATGACTCAGACGCATGGAGATATTCACAACATGAGCATTACTAGTTGCTGCTATACGAAGGGCTTTGACGAAGGCTTGGTCTCCTCCAAATCCGCCAAGCTTAATGGGAATAATTTCAGCTTTTGGTGCAAGGTTTGAAATAATACCACTCACATGAGTCCCATGGCTTTCAAAGTTATAAGCCCCATTTTCAAAAACCAACGGCTCAGAGACATCCTGTGTTCTGTCCATGCTTGTGTTATACCGATAAAGACTAAATTTTTCTTGGAGCGCGTGGTGAGAAGAGTCAAACCCTCCATCAAGGACGGCAACAACAACCCCTTTCCCATTTAAGTGCAGGGCATGTGCATGAGGCGCTTCCACCACGCCTTCTGGAGACAGGGAAAAATGTTGCCACATTTTTTGGCCAATAGCGATCAGAATAAAAAGGCAACAGAGTTTATAAAGAAACCGGAAAATCATTACTCTCCTCCATCAATTATAAATGGGGGTTTTTTATGAAAAATACAAGGGGAGAGCGGTGTTTCCTTACTACCGGCCAGTTTTTATCCCGCCTGCTCAACACTTGTCATCAACATAGGCCAACGCTTCTTTAAAACATTTGCATTTATCGTGGCACTATTCACACATTTCAATTGTCATTCCCGTCCTCGCGAGAGCGTGGATGACATCCAAGGAGTATCAATAGATCAACAACTTATGTAGTTTTACGAAAATTTATAATAGTTGATGATGACATTTAAGAAAAACACAAGTAGGAGCCGCGCTCAAGTTAGTTGAGTATATTCTCCTGCCAGTTTCCATTTATGTTCCATTTATATTTACGATATTTTATCTCTCTTTAAAAAATATCGTTCTCTATAAGAGTGAGGAGGCAAGTTCAGGAGAAGGAGAGAGAGAGAGAGAGAGAGAGAGAGAGAGAGAGATGAATGAGAGCAGTGGGGTGAATTAAAACGTATGCACCTCTTCAAGTTGAAAATATGGGCGGTGTTGCTATTCCCTTCTTGTCATCCCCGCAAAAGCGGCGATCCAGAGAAACCTTGGGCTTCTATGAAAGAACTAAGACCCAGAATGTAATAAAGGTTTAGCTTCGGAAAAGTCATTTTTTTCAAACCACTAGCTGTATCCCCGCTTTCGCGGGGACGACACCTATGGGGTTCATAGACATTCAGGAGCAGTGTAGTCTCAACTATACTTCTCTCCCTTGTCAAAAATAGAGTTGATGACAATAAAACTACCAGTATTTCAAAATGGTCAATGGTAAGGGCTATTTCAACCATCTTGCGCTCTCTTGTTCACGTCATTACACTATACCGTCCACTAGACTGGAGGAAAAAATGTTTGAAAACAAACTCGTTGCTGTCATCAATAAGTCTTGTGATACAGGAGTTGCCATGAATGCTTTGGCTCATATGAGCTTTGGGCTGGGTCAAATCGTAGATAACAACAACGCTTTGCTATGTGACTATGTCGATGGAGATGGAGGATCTCACCCTGCCATTTCCAGTATGCCCTTTATTGTGCTGAGTGCAAATTCCAACAAAATTCGCACGGCTGTACAAGAGGCCCGCGCTAAAGGCATTGTGTGCGTTGATTTTCTTAATACGATGACAGGAGGAACCTATTTGGAACAGCTTGAAAATACAAAAAAGACTCCAGAAGGAAACCTTTCTTACTATGGCGCTGTCTTTTTTGGGCCATGGAATGAGGTCTCTGAGTTAACAAAAAAATTCTCTCTTTGGAAGTAGGTCAAGATGAACAAAAAACTCCCCTTATTTATTGTGGAAGAACCTGAGCACAAAAAGCTTTTAACGAAAGATGCTGCCTCTGTTTCCTTTCCTCTCAGCTCAGAAGACAAGCAACTCATAGAAACCATGAAACACATGGTTAAAGAGGGGATCGAAGGAGGATGTGCAGGGTTAGCTGCCCCTCAAGTAGGTGTCTCGAAGCGCATTATTGTCTATCATGTGATGGAGGAGTGGCGGGCTTGGAGAACTGACCTAGAAAGTGCCGTTCCCATAACTGTTCTGATAAACCCCACCTATACCCCCATCGAGGAAAATGAACGGGCACTGGATTGGGAAGGATGCTTTTCCGTGCGTGATCTCAGGGGAAAAGTATACCGGTATAAGACTATCCAGCATGAAGCTCAGGATGAGGCAGGAAACCCTATAAAGGGCATTGCACGAGGATTTGAGGCCCGCCTTCTGCAACATGAAATCGACCATGTGAATGGCATATTAGTGGCCGATCTCTATGATCCTGACTCTCCTTGTGGAACTCCTGAAGAGATGAAAGCCGTTTGGGACAAAGAGGATGCGGAGCTGGAGTAGAGATAGCAGAAAATTTATCAGGCACAAAAACATATATTGACAAAAAACAATAAAATGCATTTTATATTGCAAGTAATTTATGTTTATTGTTTTTAAAGGAAATATATTTATGTCATTATATCGATTTATACTTGCTACAACTAGCTTTCTTTCTCTTACATGTGGAGAGGCATTTTGTATGGACTCAAAAGAAGAACCATTACATCTTCCTCAAAAATCATCTTCTTCAACCCCCTTCTCTTTACTCTCTTTCAACCATGCTCCAGATTTTATAGAAAAAGAAAAAGTAAAGTATCAGCTAGCCTCTTTCTCTCCAAAAGATGGGATAGCTTATGAAGACTCTCAATTCCAGGAAGTAACAATGGGAGCAATAAAATGGATAGCACATACTGATCTCACTGCTAATTTGAAGGGCCTCTTTACGAAAGGCATTCAGGATTGCGTAGCTGTTATCTTTAAAAGTTCTGCCCACATGGGATTAGGACATATTTCTCCACTTGATCATGCCCTTCTTGACAAAGAGCTTCAGAAACTCTGTGAAAAAAATTCATATGAAATATATTTGGTCTCCCACTATTATTCAAAAAATTTAGAACACGTCATTGGAATTATAAACAACCATAAAATGTCGATTAAAGGAGCAAATATCTCTGATAACTTCGTCGAACTTGGCGACAACTATGCTCAGATGGGGCCACTCTACTGGGTTTATTCAAGCAATAATAATATGCAAGCTCAGAATTTCAACAGCCAAGCTGTTTATATTCAACCCGACTCACAAGATATATTTATTACAAATTCTAATGCAAGAAGGCTCGCAGTAACCAAAAGGCAACACTTTTCTACTAACGCGACTTCTTCAAGCTCGTCATCAAGCTCTTTTTCTTCGTCTTCTTCAAGCTCTTCTTCGTCCAGTTCAAGTAGTTTTTCATCATTGACCTCTCCCTTGGCAATTACAGAACAAACTTCTCCTTCTGCAACTCAAGAAAAAGCAAAAGAGAATAAGGATCCTTCTGCAATCTAATACTACTAAGCGCGTTTGAAGATGCTTTTTAGGTTATCCTTCACTGTCATTCTCGTCCTCGCGCAAGCGAGGACACGGGGATCCAGGAAGTAACTGCATCCCCACCTGCGTGATGATGATATTGTGAAGCCACCGCTCTTCTTAAGCTTCCAAATTCTTTTGAGCAAAATCCCAGTTAGCAAGATGCTTAAGAAAGATATCCATATAATCCGGGCGCCTGTTTTGGTAATCAAGATAATAGGCGTGCTCCCATACATCGCACGTCAAAAGCGCTTTCTGTCCATGCACAAGAGGCAGATCCGCGTTCGGTGTTTTAGTGACTTGTAAAGTGCCATCCTTGTCTAAAACAAGCCAGGCCCACCCACTTCCAAATTGACCAACGCCAGCTTGTTTAAAAAGAGTTGAAAACTCTTCAAAGCTTCCGAAGTCCTTTTTGATTTTCTCAGCCAAGGCTCCTTTAGGCTCACTCCCCCCTTGAGGAGACAAGGAATGCCAATAAAAAGTATGGTTCCACACCTGAGCCCCATTGTTGAAAATACCTACCTTGTCAGGTTTATTCGCGGTCTCTTTAATAATTTCTTCTAAGGATTTTTTTTCAAGCTCCGTGCCTTGGATAAGATTATTGAGGTTTGCGACATAGGCTTGATGGTGCTTTCCATAATGAAAGCTCAAGGTCCGTGCTGAAATGTGGGGTTCAAGGGCATCTTCCTTGTAGGGAAGAGGAGGAAGGGTAAAGCTCATGAGACAACTCCTTTTTTATGAATGAATTACAAAATTATTCCATTTTGTCATCCCCGAGCGATCATTGTCATGCTCAACTCGTTTCAGCATCTCGTTGTTAAAGAGATCCCGAAATAAGCTTGTCCTCTGACTTGATCAGGAGATTCGGGATGACAGCCGAGGGATGACAAGAACGGGGCGAATTTTGCAATTTCCTCTTATGTGTTTTTTATAATCTTAAAGTGTTTTTGACATGTTGGGAAGATGGTTAGAATTTGTTGTCATGGTCACCTCATGAAAATTTTCGATCAATAAGGCCCCTGGAATGTTGGGGCTTCTCTTCACGGCATAGCCGCAGCTGGAAAGTAAGCCTCGTTGATTGAACCATTCCATCAGGACTACTTTATGAAAATTCAGCTTCTCACCTTCGTTTTGGAGCAGGGACAGGAGAAGGGACTGGAGCTGGAGCAGAGCTTGGCACGACTTACTGTCTGAAGAAGTTTTTTGCTCATTTCTCCCCTTCCTTCATTTTTCACTATATTCTGTTGGTTAAGTATATCGACTTTGTTATAGCAATAGACCTCTTTCGAAACTAGAAATTTAGATAAATTGTATGTATAATATGTCCTAAAAGAGGCATTTATGAAATACAATTCAGTAAGAACCCTGAGAGATGGAGCATTCCGTCGGTTAACTGGAGTAAAGAGAGCAACATTTGAAAAAATGATAGGAATTTTGCGAGAAGTCCAGATCAAGAAGAAAAGCAAAGGTGCCAGGAACAATAAGCTTTCCATAGAAGATATGTTATTAATGAGCTTAGAATATTTGAGGGAATATCGTACTTATTTTCATATCAGTCAAAGTTATGGACTGAGTGAAAGCTCAGCTTATAAGACGGTAAGATGGGTTGAAGATACTCTTATAAAACATCCAGACTTCTCTTTACCTGGGCGTAAAGTGCTTTTGAAAAGTGATATGGAATATGAAGTTGTTTTAATTGATGCAACTGAAACCCCTATTGAACGCCAAAAAAAAGGCAGAAGTATTTCTATTCCGGTAAAAACAAGAGGCATACCTTAAAAAGCCAGATTGTCGTTGATAAAAAAAGTCAAAAAATTATTTGTACTTCTTTTTCAAATGGTAAACGTCATGATTTTCGCCTATTCAAGGAATCTAAGACACGGATTCACCCTACTATCAAAGCATTAACGGATACAGGGTATCAAGGAATTCAAAAAATTCATAAAAACTCTGAGCTCCCAAAAAAGAAAACAAAAAAGAATCCTTTAACAAAAGAGGATAAGAAAAATAATAAAAAACTCTCAAGTGAGAGAGTCCTCAATGAAAATTTTATTGGGAGTATTAAGCGCTTTAAAATCATTGCGGATCGTTACAGAAATAGACGAAAACGCTTCGCCTTACGTTTTAATCTAATCTCTGGAATTTATAACTTGGAGCTTAATTCATAAGTTTCGAAAGAGGTCTAGATAGTGTAGTCACGAGATTTGGAGCCATAGGGCGATGCACCGTATGTGGACTGCAGCAAGGAAAGAAGATGAGTTTTTAGCGTATCGTGTGGCAATCCCTCTCCAACGTTTGAGATGGAGAAATGTATTCTCTACCAAATGTCTC
>CANGTV010000024.1 GCA_947457015.1 Alphaproteobacteria bacterium
AGAGTGCTTTTCCAACCCCCTTATTCACCTGACCTCAATAAAATTGAGCCAATGTGGGCCAACATTAAACAAAGTCTAATGTCTTATTCCGACCTATCAAAATCATTCATCGACAACTTGGATTACCATTTCATGGATATATGTAAACATTAAGCTAATCTGCTATAACGCTCCTGAATGAAATTGTGTATTTTCCATTACCCCCCACATGTCATCCCCTGCTGTGGGGGGGGGATCCAGAGAAATATTAGAGTTTGAGGGTGTTTGAAATGACTAAGAGCAAAAATGCAATAAAGATTTAATTTTAAAAAAGTTATTTATTTCAGATGCTTACTGGATCCCCGCCACAGCAGGGGATGACAATGGAAAAATTTCAATAAAAGTCCACATTTTGAAGTTGATCGGGTATATCTATCCTTTCTGGTGCTATTAATGGGGGTTTCCTCACCCATAAAAAAAAGCCCCGGAAAGGGGCTTTTTTTATTTTATTATTAGCCGTCAATCCCACTCTTCGTCATTACCACCCGAGTCATCACTACTGTTCTTCTTACCGCTAAGAGGTCGTTTTACTTGATTCAACATAGTAACAAGATCGCCTTCTTTTTTTGTCGGTGGGCTTTCTTCCTCTTTTGTCGGTTTTAAAGGGCTCCCTCTTCTAATGCTGTCAAGCAGACTAGGCCCTTTTTGTGCGTCAGCAACCGGCTTTTGGGGAGAAAATTTTCTTTGAATTTCGGCTCGCTTAGCGGCTTTGGCATTTTCCTCACGCTCTTGGGCCTCTTTTAGCTGCTGGGCTTTTGCGTGTAACCTTTTGTCTTGTTGGAGCTCGAGCTCCATAAATGTGAACTCTACTTGATCCTGCGTAAGTTCCTTTTTTAGGCGAGCATTGACCTTCTCAACGCCCTCTTCCTCAGCAATAATCTCAGTCAGTTGCTTCTTAAAGGGAACTTTTGCCGCTACTCCTTTTTCCGCATCTATCAGCTTTTGAACGTCAGCTTTACGCTTTTCTATTTCTTGCTTCTCAGCGTTTCCTTTCTCCGCAAGCTGCTTATTTCGGTTAATTTTTTCTTTGAGAGCAAAGGCATCTGCTTCTCTCTTCCGAACAGCTTGTTCAAATGTCACTTGCTCTTGCTGCCTTTGAGCGTTGACTTTAATCTTCTCTGCTTCTTTAGCCGCAGCAAGATCCCGCCTTTTCTGTTGAACCTGGATATCAATCTCTCTTGCTTTCTCATCAGATACGGGAATGAGCTTTCCAGTCTCCTTATCAATAGGAGCACGACTGTTCTGAAGAGCCTTTAGCTCTTTTGCGAGATCAAGAACCTTCTGAGTTTCACCAAGCACATCTTTAACCACAGGTGCTAATATTTGCTGGATAGGGTCTTTCGATGCTTGAGGCGTCGCCTTTGGGTTGTTTTGAGAAGGTTTCTTCTGGATTCCTCCAAATTTGGACAGAGCTTCCATATATTTTCCATCTTTTAACCGATTAAGGCGAGCATGAGGATCAATCAGTTTTAAATCACCCATAACCCACTGAATTTGCTTTTCATTTAGGGCTGCTAGCAATTTAACAAGAGATTCTCTTTCCTCGGAAGTGTCTCTACTTCCTTCTTTAACCATAACCGTTGCCATAGCGAGGCTTAACTTTTTGTCAGTAAACAGATCTAAAAGAACTGCCGCTTTTCCTAAATTGGCGTGCAATTGAACGAGTTGCTGTTCTTTTGACAATTGCAGAGCCTTCTGACCTTTAATAACAGATGGTGCTTGCCCTAAAGATTTAGCGAGTCGGTCAGCTTTTTCTTTTTCCCATCTCTCACTTTCCCAAATGTTACCCTCATTTTTCTTTATTTTTCCCCTAAGGGTTTCAATTTCTCCAGGAATTTGAGTTAACCGAGCTGGCGCCTTATAACCCTTTTCATGTGTATGCTTGCTTGCCTCATCTCTTAATTGTTTTAAGTCTTCTTCAAGCTTGGTTATGCTGGCTTGGAATCCTTTATTTTCCTCTGTCATGCGCTCTTTTAAAGATTTCTGAGGAGCGGACGCACGCAGGGGAGTGCCCCCCTTTTTGGGAGCAAGCTTCTGTGCTTCCTCCTCAATAGCCTTCCTTTGCTTTTTTATCTCATCTTGAATTTTAGAACGTTCCTCAATTAGTTCACGCCTCTTGAGCTGAGCCTCTTGATAGCCATTATCTCCCTTTTTTGGGGCAGCCCTCATAAGCGTCGCTAGTTCTTCATCAACACCAACATCTCTTTTTTTTAATTTTTCAAGTGCCACTTCTCCTGGGGTTAGAGCAACACGACTTCCAGCTGTTTTCCCGTGAGCCTTTTTTAACTGGCTTAGAAGAGTGGGCCCCTCTGGCTTAGAAGAAGCCGAAGCATTGGTAGGTTTCTTATTAAATCCTTTAAATCCTGCAATCCCAGCAAGAAGTCCTCCTCTGTTAGGGGTCGACTTTTGCCCCGAAGAAGACGAAATTGGAGGAGTTGAAGGAGCTTCCAACTCAGGTGGAGCAGGAGGAGCAGGAGGAGCATCCACATCAGGAGCAGGAGGTACACTCAACTCAGGAGGAGTTGCTAACTGTTTCTGTCCAACTTTCTTTAGCCCCGTTTTAGCTTTCTCTAAGAGTTGAGGTGACGTGGACTCAGAAAACCCCTCCCACTTATGCCCAGGCACAGGCTCAACCGGGGTCACTGATATCGTCGTGTCTTGCGTTTTTTCAGCTTGTGCTCTCTTGAGCTTTAATTGCTGATATTCCTGCACGGCTTCTGGTTTCAACATAATACCTTCTTCTGAAGCAGAAGACCCGCCACCGCCGCCACCGCTTGATCCTATGGAAGAAGATCCGGATTCACTCGCAGAACTTTCTGAGGCTAAGCTTGGAGAAGAAGAAGAAGAAGAAGAAGAAGATGTATCTTGAGTTTGAGATCGAGGGGAACCGCTCCTAGAAGAACCTCCTCCTGGAATCCCTCCACTGGTCTCACCTTGATGACCTTGTCCGACCGTAATGGAGACGGGCGTTGGCATACTAAAAGTACTACTTGCTGATCCAGATCCAGAACCCAAAGAAGGTCCTCTCTCACCATCTACAGGGGTTGATGTGACTTGCTGATTTGCAAGCATAGGACGGCCCGGCAATGTCATATCTTTTGTCTTAACAGAGGGTGCACGTTGGGATGGGCTTCCGCCACCTTCTCCTCCTCCGCTACCAAGACCGCGCGACAACAGAATATCAGGGGATTTGGCTTTAACGCTTCCCTCCCCTCTTCCGAGTTTTTCCATGGTCAGAATCGCCTTTTGCCTATCAGATAGGGCTGTTTGCTGAGATTCTTTACTACTTTCTTTCGTTATATTAATACCTAGCACCGAAGACTTCTTGGCCAATAGACGACCACTAATTAAGCCCGCGCTCGAAGGAGCTTTATGGGACTTATGAAATTCCGCTGCTTTTGCTGAAACCGCTATGGGGGCTAAAACTGCTGCTGATGTTAACAAACCTGCTAAAAAAGACCACTTCATTATACCTCACTTCTCCCTCTATCACGAGGGATTTAAAACCAAAATTAACACTGACTACTTATATTCTATCATAAATATGAATATATAGTATCATAAATATGGATATTTTAAATCTTTTTTTGTATCTTTTTTTGCATACCCCCTTGCAAAAATTAGATGGGTGTTTTACGTGGCAATTTTGTTGCCACGCTATGCTGTAGTAGGAATTCAAATGCCCCTAGCAGCGTAACTCATAAACAACGCGTCATACGTTATGCTGTCATTGCGAGAAGTGTTTGCTGCACAGCAAACCTTTTTTTGTGGGCTTTTTTGGATTGTCGCGTCCCCTTTCAGGGTCGCTCAATGGCGCCGAAAAAAGGCGCAGTATTTAAACACCACTAAATCACCACCTCTCGTCTTGACATAACCTTAGGCACAAGCACGATATTTTTAACTCATATAAGTATGTAGGGTGTACATGGCGTTTTTTCAATACTATCTTAGTAGAATTATGACCATATTTTCTCCTTCACATACCCTTATTGTTGAAAACCCTGATCAAGGGACACGTCTTGATAAATTTTTAGCGCGCACGCTGCCGGATTTTTCGCGCACACGCCTTAGCGCTCTTATCCAGGAAGGTCACGTAAAGATAAAGGGGACCTCTACACACGACCCGTCCTTTAAAGTGAAAGAAGGGCACATTATTGAAATCACCATTCCTCCTTCTGTAGAAGCTACCCCCACCCCTCAAGACATCCCTTTGGATGTGGTCTATGAGGACCAAGACGTGATTGTCATTAATAAGCCTGCGGGCATGGTGGTCCACCCGGCCCCAGGAAATCTGACAGGTACACTCGTGAATGCTCTTTTGAACCATTGTGGGAAAAGCTTGTCGGGAATCAATGGCGTTAAACGCCCTGGAATTGTCCATCGTCTCGACAAAGAAACAAGCGGCCTTTTGGTTGCCGCAAAAAATGATATAGCCCACCATGCTTTGGCTCGCCAGCTTGCCTCCCGAGAGATGCGTCGCGTTTATCACGCCATTGTCTGGGGACGACTGCTGCCCCCAACAGGCACCATTGAGGGCGCGATTGCAAGGGATCCTCGGAATCGTCAACGTATGGCTCTTCGGCAAGGAGGCAAGTCTGCCCGCACTCATTACACTGTGTTGAAGACTTTTGATACCGTTGCAAGCCTTGTGGAATGTCGCCTTGAAACAGGGCGCACGCATCAAATTCGGGTTCATCTGACAGCCAAAGGCCATCCGCTTATCGGAGATGCTGTTTATGGAAGAGCGCCACGAGCGGTTCCTGTCTTTCTTAAAACATATTTACAAGAGCACTGGCCAAAGGGGAGGCAGGCTCTTCACGCCAAAGAACTGTCTTTTGTTCATCCAAGAACCCATGAAAAACTTCATTTTGCAGTGGATCTTCCCAAGGATATACGAGACCTGATAGAACAGTGTAGCAGGGGTGAAGTATAACAGTAAGCTGCAGAAAGACAGGCTCCTCTTTCGTTTATTTCTCAAAACTGCTACACTGCAGCACTGTTACACTGATGGAGGCCCTGTGTCTAACGATCAAAAGAACATCCCCTCAACTGAAAGTATGGCCTTACCTAGTGCGGTCGACGGTCTGACTCGCTATTTAATGGAAATTAGGAAATTTCCTATTTTAGCTCCTGAAGAAGAATTTACCCTAGCAAAACGGTGGCAAGAACACCAAGACCCTAAGGCTGCTGAAAAACTTGTTGCCTCCCACTTACGGCTTGTCGCAAAAATTGCTAGCGGCTATCGTGGTTATGGACTTCCCGTAGGAGACCTTATTGCCGAAGGAAATATAGGTCTTATGCAAGCTCTCCGTAAGTTCGATCCGGACAAGGGCTTTCGCTTTTCAACCTACGCCATGTGGTGGGTGCGCGCGAATATTCAAGAATACATCCTGCATTCATGGTCTCTTGTAAAGATCGGCACAACCGCCGCTCAAAAAAAACTCTTCTTTAATTTAAGACGTCTTAAAAACGAAATACAAAGCATAGATGAGCCTATTCTCTCTGCTCAAACAATTAAGGACGTTGCAAGCGAGCTTAATGTCTCCGAAAAAGAAGTTGTGGAGATGAGCAAACGCCTCAGCGGCCCAGATCAATCACTTAACGCCCCTTTGAAAGCAGAAGGCCTTGATGAATGGCAAGATTGGCTTGTGGATGACGAGTCAAATCATGCGGCCCACTTTCTAGAAAGAGATGAAGCTAAACACAAGAACTCCCTTTTAGACACGGCGCTGCAGTCCTTAAACGAAAGAGAGCGCTACGTTATTCAAGAAAGGCGCCTTAAGGAGCCCCCCGCAACCCTTGAAGTTGTTTCTGAATCCCTCAACATTTCCCGCGAGCGAGTCCGACAAATCGAAATCCGCGCCTTTGAAAAGCTTCAAAAAGCAGTCAAAAGTGCAGCGCTGCAAAACCGACTCTTTGAGGAGTGAGGAAGCGTATGATGGTTGTTGTCATCCCCGATCTAGGAATTCTTTGTTTTTCAAAGAAAAACATTAGAATTCCTTCGTCGGGGATCTTATCGAAAGCCACGGGCACTCATCCAAGATCCCCGATCAAGAAGCTCTAAAATTTGCGGTGCAAATTGAGAGCATCTAAGTCGGGGATGACAAAAAACTAACAGTAGTTCAAAATCTGGCCGGTGTTGAGGGCGCTAATCAAAAAAAGCCCCGTGCGCTATCTTGTTTTTTTAAATAGAAAAGTCTAATCTCTTTCTTATTTTGTAAGGATAGAGGGACCCCATGATAAAAAATCTTCTTTTTACTTTTTTAACTGTCTTAGGATTAACACTCAATGCCCATGCAAACTTACAGATTAATGTGACAGAAGGAACCTTCAAGCCCGTTCCCATTGCCATCACCCCATTTGATGGAGGAGGAGATCCTCAACTTGCCCAAGCGGCTCAAGAAATCACACAAGTGATTACCAATGACTTACAAAGCTGTGGGCTTTTCAAGATTGTCGATCCTGCAGCCTACATCCAATCCGCCAAAGATGTCATGGCTCAACCCCGTTTTGCGGATTGGAAAATTCTGCATGCAGAAGCGTTAGTGGGTGGCCTCTTACGTCGTCAGGGGGGAAATCTCCAAATCGATTTTCGTCTTTTTGACGTTTTTACAGAAACCCAACTCGCGGGCCTTTCCTTAGGGAGCGAGCCCACCAACTGGCGGCGCGTGGGCCATAAAATTGCCGATGAAATCTATGAAAAAATCACAGGAGACAAGGGATGTTTTGATACCCGTGTTGTCTATATCGCCGAAAGTGGTTCTGAAATGAATCGCAAATATCGGTTAGCTATCATGGATCAGGATGGGGCCAACCATCAGTTTCTCTCTAGCGGCAATAGTATGGTGCTCACACCGCGCCTCTCTCCTTGTCGAACAAAAATTGCCTATCTTGATTTTGGAAAAAACAATAAGCAACCTAACCTTCAGCTTTTTGACCTTCAAACAGGTCAATCAAGCTCCTTAGGCGCCATCCAAGGTCTTAAAATGACACCCCGTTTTTCAAATGATGGCTCTCATTTAATATTAAGCATTGCAGATAAAGGTGTAACATCCCTTTACACCATGGATCTGGGCAGTAAAAACCTGCAACGACTCACCACGTCTGCAGGCGCCATTGATGTCTCTCCGTGTTACTCACACGATGGAACGAAGATTGTGTATAGCTCTGACAGAGGGGGGAAACCGCAGCTTTATGTCAAAGATGTGAATGGGGGAGAAGGCGAACGCATTAGCTTTAGCCAAGGATTGTACCACAACCCTGTCTGGTCTCCTCGTGGCGATTTGATCGCCTTCACCCGACAAAATGGAGGCACATTCTACATTGGTGTCATGCGTCCCGATGGATCAGGAGAAAGAATGCTGGACTCAGGATATCTGCTGGAAGGACCGACCTGGTCTCCCAATGGGCGTGAAATTATGTATACATATCAGCCACACTCTAAAAGTAAATCTATCCTTGCCAGTGTAGATATTGTTGGTTTTAACAAGAGAAATGTTAATATTCCAGGTGAAGGTTCCTACCCCACATGGTAGCTCTTGATAATTTTATTAAAAAAGAGTATATTGTGCGAACGGTGTCTTGAGTCTTCGGACTAGGTTTGCTGCTACTAGGGCCAAAGACATCAAAAAAAAGGAACTAATTTTAATAATTTTTTAAGTTTTTCCTGCTACGGTGGGCAAACTAAAACAAAAAAAGGAGAAAAAAAGAATGCGTTTACAAATCACAGGTCTTCTCGCTGCGGCCTCTTTACTCTCATTGTCTGCATGCGGACCATGTCCAGAAGATTGCGTCAATGTTGCTGGCCAAGGCGGATTAATTCCATCAGATGTTGCGGCAGCTGCTGCAGAATCACCATGCGTTGCTGGCTCACAAGCTGATTTCGTTCAAAATGTTGGGGATCGCGTTTTCTTCGACTTCGATCGGCCAACCCTTCGTCCAGAAGGAATCGACACATTACAACGTCAAGCTGCATGGCTTCAAACATATACGAACTATGCTGTTACCATCAATGGTCATTGCGACAAGCGGGGAACAGTTGAGTACAACTTAGCCCTCGGTGAGCGCCGTGCGACAAAAGCTAAAGATCAACTTGTTGCTGCTGGTATCAACCCTGCGCGCATCAAGATCGTAAGCTACGGTAAGAACCGTCCAATCGTTGAGCAAGATGGCAGCGAGTGGGCTTACCAACAAAACCGTGTTGCTATCACTGTTTTGGACTAATAGTTAAGTCTCTTTAAAAGAAAAGCACTACCCTTCGGGGTAGTGCTTTTTTTATGCCTTTTTCCTCTCAAAGAGACGGCCGTCGCAAAAAAGCACCGAGCGATATAAATGGATGTTGGTAGGATATATACTTACTCATCCAACTTGAATATGTTGACTTTTGTTGCAATTCTTCAATTGTCATTCCCTGCTGTGGCGGGAATGACACCGAGTGCTAGGTTTAACAAGGTATCTTCAAGTGTGTGGGGTAGAGTCAACCTTATGAAGTTGACATATTTTAATCCTCTCACTGCCATTTTCACGATATTTTATCTCTCTTTAAAAAATATTGTAATATCTATGATCCGTCAGGGGCTCTAGTTTCAGCAATCAATTGTCGGTAATCAGATTGAAATTTTTAGATCTTCTGATCACTGATTTCTCATCACTTATTACTGATCACTGACCAGGTTCCTGAGATCCTGTCATCCTGATAACTGCAACCCCTCCCCCGCCCCTTCGGGGCGACCTCTCCCACAATGGGGAGAGGTAAGTATTAAACACTCCACAAAAAACCACCATATGGCAAACTATCCCGCAATATCCCATTGAATCCCATTTTCACCCATGTTATACCATAAATAGACTCCCCCGTTATGGAGGAGGAATCACGACATTGCAGCGAACGAAAATGACTTTATTCTTGTCTACCTTCACTAATAAGCTTGACAAAAAAGGCCGCGTCTCTGTACCGGCGTCTTTCCGCTTAATGCTTGGGGGTCAGACTTTCCAAGGGATTGTTGGGTTTCGTTCCTATAAACTCCCCACTATTGAAGGGATGGGGATTGACCGCATGCAACGCTTGAGTGAAAGCGTGGATCAGTTCGATGTTTTTTCAGAAGCGCAAGATGATTTGACGGCAGCCATTTTTGCCGATGCACAAATGATGGCCTTTGATGGCGATGGACGCGTTGTTGTACCTCCACTTCTTTTAGAACATGCAAAAATAAAAGAAGCCGTTGCTTTTGTGGGACGAGGCGCCACCTTCCAAATCTGGAATCCCGCCCTTTTCGAGCAGCATCAACAAGAAGCCCGGAAACGGGTTCAGGACACGAAAGCCACCTTTAAAATATGGGGGAATCATGCATAATCCCGTTATGGTGCGCGAAGTCTTGGATACCCTTTCCCCTCAGAAACAAGAAACTTATATCGATGCAACCTTTGGAGCAGGCGGGTATTCCCGCGCTATTTTAGAAAAGGCAGATTGTTCCGTTGTGGCCCTTGATCGCGATCCAGAAGCTGTTGATCGAGCAAAATCTCTCAAAACTCAATACCCTGATCGGTTCAATTTTTTTCCCGGCCGATTCAGCGACATGAAGAAGATCGTTCCTCCCTTGGATTATGACGGAATCGTTTTTGATTTAGGTGTATCTTCCCCTCAGCTTGATGAAGCAGAGCGGGGTTTTTCTTTCAAGCACGAAGGCCCTCTTGACATGCGCATGGAAAAACAAGGCTTAAGCGCTGCTGATGTGGTGAATACCTTTGACGAAAAAGAAATTGCACGGATTTTATGGGTGTATGGGGAAGAGCGCCGGTCTCGGGCTATTGCCCGCGCCATTATTGCAAAAAGAAAAGAAACCCCCTTTGTAACAACAACGCAGCTCGCCGATGTGGTGAGAGCCATTGTGGGATTTGAAAGGCCAGGATTTGACCCAGCAACACGCACCTTTCAAGCTTTGCGTCTTTACGTCAATGAGGAGTTGCGCGAGCTTGAGGAAGGCCTTAAGGCCTCCGAAGATCTTCTTAAAGCGGGCGGGCGGCTAGTGGTCGTAAGCTTCCATTCCCTTGAAGATCGCATTGTCAAAACCTTTCTCAAAGAAAAAAGCGGGGGCCTTTCGCATGCTTCCCGCTATCTTCCTGAACTTCCTCAACAAGAGGCCCTCTTTGTTTTAAAAAATAAAAAACCTTTAGCCCCTCAAGAAGATGAGCTGCGGTCGAATCCTCGTGCACGTTCAGCGCATTTGCGGTGGGCCATAAGAAAGGAAAAATAAATGCAACGCTCAACGAGTTTTTTGATCCTCTTGGCTCTTTGTATTGGATTTGTGCTTTTTAAGGTTAAATATGAAGTCGTTGAAATTGAAGAAAAATTTTTAAAAACCGTGGCGCAAATAGGCCGAGAAGAAGAAAACATTCATATCTTAAAGGCAGAGTGGAGTCATTTAAATGAGCCTCAGCGGTTGCAAAGCCTTGCCAAAAAATATTTAGATATTACCCCTATGAAAACACAACAAGTTGTTGCCCTTTTTGATCCAGCAGGAGGATCTCTGCCTCTGCCTCTTCATCTTCAGGCCACCGACAACTACGGAGGAGCTCGCACGCATCTCGCCTCTCAAAAAGAGGTCAAATGAGTCAAAACAAGCTCTACGTTCCTCAAGGTTATTCTGGAGCCTCCCATTGGCGTGACGCAAGGATCTTTCATCGTGCCCTTGATATGGCGCGTACGCGCCTTTTGATTGTCTGTTGCTCGTTTATCCTTGCCTTTTTCATTATTGCAGGGCGCCTTGTTGATGTCAGCCTTTTACGAGGAAGTGGAGAGGCAAATCTTGCTCATTCACATTCTCTTCAGGCAAGACACTTTCGAGCCGATATTGTGGATCGCAATGGGGAGCTTTTAGCAACGAGTTTAAAAACCTCATCTCTTTATGCCAATGCTCGTGTGGTTTTGGATACTAAAGAAGCCGCTCTCAAATTAACACAAGTTCTTCCGGAACTTAATTATAACGACACCCTCCACCGCCTGCAGTCTGGAAAAGGGTTCGTCTGGATTGCTCGCCATCTCACTCCGCAAAAACAAGCCGAGATCATTCGCTTAGGGTTGCCTGGAATTTATTTTCAGCAAGACGAAAGACGTGTCTACCCTCATGGAGAGCTCTTTGCTCATGTTCTTGGATACACAAATATTGATAACCAAGGGTTGGGTGGTGTAGAGCGTAAATTCAATGAGCTTCTCTTATCTCAAGAGACCCCCCTCAAGTTAAGTTTAGATATTCGCGTCCAGCATGTTCTGCGAGATGAACTTCTCGCTGGCATTGAAAAATATAGTGCCCAAGGGGGTGCTGGCATGATTATGGACGTGCGCACAGGAGAGATTATCGCCATGATTTCTCTTCCGGATTTTGATCCTAATCAGGTCGGGAAAATGGGCCTCCACAAAGAAGCTCTTTTTAATCGCATTACTTTAGGAGCCTATGAAATGGGCTCGAGCTTTAAAATATTCAACACGGCCCTTTATATAGAAAACGAGATCTCAAGCCTCACGACTAAATATGATGTCTCTGCGCCTTTGCGTGTAGGACGCTTTAGAATTAAAGACTTTCATCCTGCGCATTATCCCCTGACAGTTGCTGAAATTTTTACGGAATCTTCCAATATTGGAGCTGCAAAAATGGCTCTTCAAATGGGATCTTCTCTTCAAAAACCCTTCTTTGAAAAGCTGGGTTTTTTTCAGCCTTCAAGCCTTGAAATCCCTGAGATTGGCTCACCTCTTTACCCAAAACAATGGAGCGAACCCACTCTCATTACCGCGTCTTATGGGTATGGAATTGCGATTACTCCCTTACACCTTGTCACAGCCATCGGGGGTATTGTAAATAATGGTATTATGCAGTCTCCAACCCTTTTAAAAGTTGACCCCCACAAGGAAAAGAAAGGCAAACGGGTTGTTTCTGAAAAAACATCAGAAATGATGCGAAAGTTATTATATATGATCGTGGCTCAAGGGAGAGGGAAAAAAGCCCGTGTTTGTGGGTATGAAGTTGGGGGAAAAACAGGCACAGCCAACACGCTCAATGGAAAAGCGTATAAAGAAGGAAGCAATCTTACGTCATTCACAGGCGCATTTCCCATGAGTCGCCCTCAATATATCGTCCTTATTATGCTTGATCGTCCGCAAGCCATCAAAGAAACCTATGGATTTAATGCAGCAGGGTGGAATTCTGCTCCTGTTGCCGGCAAAGTTATTGAAAGAATCGCTCCTTTATTACAGGTTGTTCCTATCAATGAAGAAAAAATCGTATCAGAGGGCAATCCGATGTTGATTCATGTAAGCGCCCCGCAAAAAGGAGCTCATTGATTCGTGGATTTATCCCTCTTCATCACCAATGGCACCTTAATTCCCTTAACAGAGGGATCTTTTTTTCCCAAATCTCTTGCTCTTGACTCTCGTAAAGTAGAATCAGGAGCCCTTTTTGTAGCTATTCCAGGGCATCAACAAGATGGTACTGTTTTTATTGGTGAAGCGCTTAAAAAAGGGGCTGAAGGAGTTGTCGTTTCCCAAGGGGTGGGCAAAAAACTTCTTGCTCAATTTAAGGACACATATCCCGATCTTGTTGTGTTTGAAGCCCCTGACGTTCGCAAAACCGCAAGTTTTCTTGCCGCTCATTTTTATCCTCTCCAACCTGAAACTGTTGTTGCAGTCACGGGAACGAATGGGAAAACCTCCACTGTTTCCTTTATGCGCCAGATTTGGCACCATATGGGTCTCCCTGCGGCAAGCTTAGGAACGTTGGGGCTTGTGATTGAAGGAAAACCCCTTCCTCCCCCCACAGGAACTGAAGGCCTTAACACACCCGATCCCATTACGCTTCACAAGCTCCTTCAATCCCTTAAAACCCAAGACATTGACCACCTCGCCTTTGAAGCCTCAAGCCACGCCCTCCATCAATATCGTTTAGATTCTGTGCGTCTTAAGGCAGCCGTTTTTACAAACTTCTCTAACGATCATTTGGACTATCATCATACCTTAGAGGCTTATTTTGAGGCCAAAGCACGGCTTTTCCAAGAGATCATGGCGCCCCCTGCCGTTACTATTTTAAATACGGATATCGAGGAGTATGCGAAACTTCTGAGCTTATGCAAAAAACGCCACCTTAAAGTATTGACCTTTGGGAAAGAGGGAAATCTGGTGAAACTCATCTCCATTGCTCCAAAAGTAGATGGACAGGAGATTGTGCTCCATGTGGAAGACACCTCTTATACTCTGCCTCTTCCTCTTGTCGGTCAGTTTCAAGTGTATAATGTTATGGCAGCTTTGAGCGCCGTTATTGCGTGTGGAGCATCTGCCCCTCAAGCCGTAAAAGCTTGCTTAAACTTAAAGGGTATCCCCGGACGTCTTGAACACGCCGCCCCTGGTGTTTATGTGGATTATTCTCATACCCCTGATGGTTTGGCCTTAGCCCTCAAGGCCTTACGCCCTCATGCACAAGGGAAGCTTTGGGTCATCTTTGGGTGTGGAGGAGACAGAGATCCTTTTAAAAGGCCAATAATGGGCGACATTGCGGCAACTCTTGCGGATAAAGTTATTGTAACAGATGATAATCCTCGCTATGAAAATCCAGCAGAGATTCGACAACAAATTCTTGCGAAATGCCCTCATGCAAAAGAGATTCCCTCAAGAAGCGATGCCATCCGCGTAGCGTTGCAGGAAATGGCTTCAGGGGATGTCACTTTAATTGCAGGAAAAGGGCACGAACCTTATCAATTGATAAGGGATCAGGCGCTTCCTTTTAACGATGTGGAAGAGGTACAAAAATGGGTGAAAAAATGACAATTCTCTGGGACTCAAAAGCTGTAGACCAAGTGGTGGGAGGAAAGTCTTCTGCTCCGTGGGAATGCTCTGGCATTTCAATTGATACGCGCACCCTTGAAAAAGGGGATCTCTTTGTAGCGCTTAAAGGAGAGACAGGTGAGGGTCATGCCTTCTTAGCTGAGGCCGCCCAAAAAGGAGCCGCTGCTGCTTTTGTTTCGGAAGAGCGAGACGCCTCCCTCCCCCTTGTCCATGTTCAAGACACACTCCAAGCCCTCGAAAAGCTTGGAATTGCAGCGCGTGACCGCTCGCCCGCTCTTCGCATCGCTGTTACAGGAAGTGTAGGCAAAACGAGTACAAAAGAAATGCTCAAATGGGTTTTTGGGGATCAGGGACGCACTCATGGAAATGTATCCAGTTATAATAATCACTGGGGAGTTCCCCTAACTCTTGCACGAATGCCGCAAGACACTCAATTTGCTGTTTTTGAAGTGGGTATGAGTCAAGCTGGCGAAATTCGTCCTTTAAGCCACATGATTAAGCCCCAAATCGCTCTTATTACCCAAGTTGTGGAAGCCCATGTGGCCTTCTTCAAATCCGTCGAAGATATTGCCCGCGCGAAAGCTGAAATTTTTGAAGGAATGGAACAAAATGGGTCTGTGATCTTAAATCAAGACAATCCTCAGTTTTTTCTGCTAGCAGAGATTGCAAAAAAGAATGGTGCAAAAGTATTCAGCTTTGGTGCCCATGACAAATCAGATTTTCGCCTTCTCTCCTATGAAGGACACGCTGAAAAAGAATCTGTTGTAGCAGAAATTGGAGGAGAGAAAGTGTCCTACACTCTTCCAGCGCCCGGCACCCATTGGGCCCTTAATAGTCTTGCTGTTTTAGGAGCGGTGTATATAGCAGGCGCTGATGTGAAGAAAGCCGCAAGTCGTCTTGAAAGTGTTGAAATTCCTGCAGGGCGCGGACGGCGCCACAAGGGAGTCTTCACGATTCTTGATGAAAGCTATAATGCAAACCCCACCTCCATGCGGGCTGCCCTTGAGATACTCGGAAAAAGTGAAGGAAACCGCAAAATCGCTGTTATTGGAGATATGCGTGAGTTAGGGGATGTCTCCCAAAAGCGTCACGAAGAGCTTCTCGACCCTCTTTTAAAAAACAAGGTGGATTTGGTTTATTGTTGTGGCCCTTATATGGCTTATTTATTTGACCGCCTTCCTCAAAATATGAAGGGGGGATATGCTCCCACCTCCTTGGAATTGATCCCTCTTGTCCTAGATGCCATTCAGCCCGGGGATGTCATTACCGTCAAAGCATCTTTAGGAACACGCGTAAAACCGATTGTGGAGGCGTTGCTTGAGGTTCAAAAGGGTTAAGGAGCTACCTATGTTTTACTATCTTTACACCCTCTGGGGACACGAGACCGTCTTTTTTAATCTCTTCCGCTATATCACCTTTCGAACAGTAGGAGCGCTTCTTACGGCTCTGTTGATTAGTTTCTTATGTGGCCCTCTCTTTATTCAATGGTTAAAGAAAAAACAGAAGCAAGGACAACCCATCCGCGAAGATGGTCCTGAATCTCACCTTGTCACAAAAAAAGGAACTCCCACCATGGGGGGGGGGCTTATTCTTCTTGCTCTCACGGTGAGTGTTCTTTTGTGGGCAAATTGGACAAATTGGTATGTGTGGATTGTTCTTTTGATTACTCTTGGCTTTGGTTGTGTAGGAGCCATGGACGACTATTTAAAGCTTACAAAACGTAATTCAAAGGGACTTTCTGGAAAAAAGAAGCTTTTAATACAAGTCAGTATGAGCGCCCTTGCCATTTACGCAATTATGCAGCTGGCAGAACCTCCTCTATCAACGAGCATTTCCCTCCCTTTCTTCAAAGAGATTCTCTTTAATTTAGGGTGGTTTTATGTGCCCTTTGGTGTGCTTGTCGTGGTGGGGGCCTCTAATGCTGTTAATTTAACGGATGGTCTAGATGGTCTTGCTACAGGCCCCGTCATGATTGCAGCAGCGTGTTTTATGCTCATTGCTTATGTGGTCGGCAACTATGTCTTTGCCACATATCTTCAAATTGACTTCATTCCAGGAGCAGGAGAGCTGGCCATTTTTTGTGGCGCTTTGATCGGCGCCGGCCTTGGATTTTTATGGTATAATGCCCCGCCTGCCATGGTCTTTATGGGAGATACGGGATCCCTTGCTGCGGGAGGAGCCCTCGGCACAATGGCGGTGATTACAAAGCACGAGCTTGTCCTTGCCATTGTAGGAGGGCTTTTTGTAATGGAAGCTGTCTCGGTCATCCTTCAAGTGGGCTATTTTAAGCTTTCTGGCGGAAAGCGGATTTTCCTCATGGCCCCCATCCATCATCACTTTGAAAAAAAAGGATGGTCAGAACCCACCATCGTTTTTCGCTTTTGGATTATCTCCGTTGTCTTGGCGTTGATTGGATTGTCGACGTTGAAGTTGCGATAAAATCTAGTTGACAACTCCATGAGCAAATTGGAAAATTCACTACTCCTTGTCATCCTTGGACTAGAAAAGGCTTGTTTTTTGAAGAAAAACAATGACTTTTCTTGGCCCGAGGATCTTACCTCAACCCAAAAGATCCTCGGGTCAAGAAGCGCTAAGTTTTTCTATGCAAATCAAGCACTTCTAGCCCAAGGATGACAAATTAAGGGCTTAAAAGATGATTAAATTTGATAAAGAAAAATTTCTAGCTGATCCTGCCGTAAGGAAAGAATACGAGGCTCAAAAAACAGAGTTTGAAGTTGCGCGTCCCTTGATTAAAGCAAGAATTGCTGCAAAAATATATAATGCCTTGATGCACCCATGATTATTCCTCAGCTCTTTAAAGATAAAACAATTGCTGTCCTTGGCCTTGGACGGTCTGGAAAATCAACTGCACAGGCCTTGTTAAGGGCGGGGGCCCATGTTCTTGCTTGGGATGATCAGGAAGACGCCCGAGCAAATGCTCTGGCTAAAGGCCTTCCTCTCACGGATCTTAATACGGTTGACTTGGCAAAGGTGGATCTTCTGATCCTAAGCCCGGGCATTCCCCATCAATACCCTGCTCCCCATCCCCTTGTGGCGCGCGCTCAACTTGCGGGAGTACGCCCTATCAGCGACATTGAAGTCTTATGTTTAAGTCAGCCTCAGGCTCAATACATTGGCATCACAGGGACGAATGGAAAATCCACAACAACAACCCTCATTGGCCACATTCTCAAAGAAAGGGGGGCCCAAGTAGAGGTGGGTGGAAATTTAGGCATTCCTGTGATGGATCTTAACCCCTTAGGAGAAGATGGCGTTTATGTTTTAGAATTGTCTTCTTATCAGCTGGAAACCTCCCCCAGCTTTCATGCAGAGGTCTGTGTTCTCTTGAACATTACCCCAGATCATTTGGAAAGACATGGGGGAATGGAAGGCTATATCGCGGCTAAGAAGCTTATTTATAAAAATTCAACATCCACTGACACGCTTGTGATCAGTGTGGATGACCCTCATTGCCTGTCGATTTATGAGGCGCTTTCCGTCTCTAAAAAAGTAAATCTTCTTCCTATTTCCATCTCTAAAATTCTGTCAGAAGGTCTTTATGTAAAAGACGGGCATCTCTATGAAAAGGGCAAGTCCGTCCTCGATTTAAGAAAATTCGATCGTTTAAGAGGAACGCATAATTGGCAAAACATCGCAGCAGCTTATGGAGCCCTCAGGTCTTTGGGCCTTGAGCCAGAGATGATTCACAAAGGAATCGCCTCCTTCCCGGGTCTGGCTCATCGCCAACAGATTGTCGCTCACTATAACAACATAACCTTTGTGAATGATAGCAAGGCCACGAATGCAGAAGCGGTTGCAAAGGCGCTCGCTTGTTATCAAGACTCCTCCCTTTATTGTCTTTTAGGCGGCCGTCCTAAGGAAGGGGGAATTACAAACCTTAAGCCTTTTTTTCCGTCTTTAAAACATGCCTTTTTATATGGGGAAGCGGCTTCAACCTTTGCCCTTACTCTTGAAGGAAAAGTTCCTTACACCTTGTGTGACACCCTTGAAGAGGCTGTGAACGCAGCCACAAAGCTGGCTCTTCACGATAACCATAAAGGAGCAGTGGTTCTTTTGTCCCCTGCTTGCGCCAGTTTTGACCAATTCCGCGACTTTGAAGCGCGAGGAGAGGCTTTCTGCCATTATGTAGAAGGCGTTGTCACCCAATAGGAATTTGCTTTCTTTTCTACAATAAGATTGCCTAACCTCTGCATATTGTGATGAGTAAGATCCGAGAGGATGGCATTAAGCCACTCATCAGACGTCAATACGACAATGATGTCATAAGATTTTAACTGGTCCATAAATTTGTTTTTCTCTACAATATTCCAGCCTTCTTTGTCTGCCACAGGCCGATAAGAGCCCCCATCAATATTTCTTGTTTCCTCATAGGCATAATATCGAAAGGCATTCAGCTTTTCGATTCCAGCTTCTTGATTAATAAACAAGATTTTCTTGTCTTTTACGTCAGCCTGATTCTTTAGCTGGTCATAAAGCAATTCCACAGATGTATGAGACCCATACAGGGACGGATAGAAAAAACAAACAAACAAAAGAGGAACTACAAAAGAAAAGGTATATCGAGGAAGAGGCCTCTTCATCAAAGCATTATCCCACTGGGTCAACCTTGGAGAGACAGATAACAAAATATAAAGCGCATAGACATAAGCCGGCACAAAGACAATTTTTACATAGCGTATATAGGACGCGTTAATTGCTTCTTCATAATAATTGCCAAAGGCATAGACATAGGTTGCCACTAAGCCCAGAAGGTAGAAAAGGGAAAAAATAAGATAAAAGAAGAAGACCTCTTTTTTCCGTCGATACATAATTCCCATGCTTAACACAAACAGAAGACCGCGCACGCTATCTCCCACCACTTTCTCCATGAGGATCTTATAAACAGCAATGGCTTGATCGCTCCAGAGTCCCTCAATTTTAAAGGTATGTTGCCATTGCCACGGCTCACTCATATGCGCTGTCTTAAGCTTCCATGATAGGTACACAACCCCAAAGAGAAGAATAAAACCCCCGAGCTGCTTTTTGTATCCCTTAATCCATAAAATATAAAAAGCAGCCGGGACCATAGCAATCAGGGGTTTTTTAAGCATATAAAGGCAGAGAAGGGCTATGCAGAAGAAAATAAGGTTTTGCCTTGAGTTATTTTTTTCCATCTCCCCAGTTAAAAAGGGTGTTGAGGACAACAACAAACACAAAGGAAGCTCAATCAAAAGATTTTGGGCCGATTTTGTCACAAAGAAGATAATTAAAACGCCCAAAACAAGACAAGACGCCTTCAGGAAGGTTAAATCAAATTTTTCTTTTATAAAGAAGAAAAAAGATAAGAATAAGTTAATACGAACCGCATAAATAAGGGACGCATCAAACCCTTTGGGGCTAAAAAATTGAAAGAAGGTGGCTTGTAATGTCCAAAGCGGCGTATAATTGCCCGTGTGCCAATGCTCCTGAGGAATGAGAGAATTTTGACCATAAAATATTTGGGGGAGAGACACCCAATGAGAGAATTCATCACAATGGCGAGGTAGGTAAGAAACAATGAATAGAAAAGGAATGATAATTAAGAAAGCAACAAAATACTCTGATTTTAAAAAGGATTTAAGCTCATTTTCTTTAAAGCAGAACACGCATCCTACAAGCCCTATGGCAAAGGTTATATAACACGCCACATTAAGCTTATCTGGCACCATCAGCCATAGGCTATAAGTAAGCAATAAGCCTACCCACGATCCCCAAAAAACACAACTGCCCCAGTTTACTTGCTTTTTTTGATGACCGCTTAAAAGGGAAAGAAAGTAGGACGCTCCTATCCCTACAACATTAAAGACAACACACGTGATAATATTACTCATAAATGGACACTCATCTTAAAATCGCCACCAGGACAAAAGAAACAAGAGCGGCAGAAGAATCACAACCGACCACCCCATATACCCAAAGAAACTAGGCATTTGAATTTTATGACCTTCCGCAATTGTTTTAACCATGAAATTGGGAGCGTTTCCAATGTAAGTCATCGCCCCCATAAAAACAGACCCACAGGAAATGGCCACCAATGTCCCAGACAAAAGTGACATCAAGGTGGGCGCATCTCCCCCTGCCATATGGAAGAACACAAGGTAGGTAGGGGCATTATCTAAAAAGGAAGATAGCCCTCCTGAAAGCCAAAAATACATAGCATTTTGAGGAGTCTCATTATGGGTGACAAGAGACACCAAAGGCGCAAGAGCCCCTTGAGTTCCTGCCTCAAGGATTGCAATGACAGGAATGACAGTTACAAAAATTCCAAAGAAAAGCTTGATGACTTCTTTTAAGGGCTCCCAAGAAAAATGATTTGATGTGTGGATATCCGAAGGTGTAAACACATAAGATCCCATGGCCAAGAGGATAAGCCCCCCGTCCCTCACCACATCTTGAAGGTCAAGGGAAATGCCAGCAATGTGCACGGAAATCTCCGGAGCCCACATCCCGCTCATCAGCACAAATCCCATCACACCTAAGAAAAGAAACCCGTTAAAGCCCCCTTTTACAGTTGTCTTCGGCCATCGGTTTTGAAGGGAAAGGCCCTCCTTCTTTACCAAGGCCTGATCAAGGATATAAAAAATCAGCAACAAAGGAAGCGCAATCATAAGCATTTCGAAGGACAAAAACTCAACAGTCCAAAAAAAGCTTACCCCATTTAAAAACCCTAAGAAGAGAGGTGGATCTCCAAGTGGTGTTAAGGCACCGCCCACATTGGCGATCAAAAAGATAAAAAAGATCATGTGAGGCACACGGTTTTTGCGCCGGGCATTCATGTGCAGAAAAGGACGAATCAACAGCATGGCTGCCCCCGTTGTGCCAATCCATCCCGCCAAAAAGGTTCCCACCGCCAAAAAAGCTGTGTTGGTAAGGGGTGTTCCTGGAGACTCCACGCGAATCTGAATTCCTCCTGCAATTGTATAAAGGGAGCCGATCATGATCACAAAGGGAAGGTAATGATGAAAGAGAGTCCCTAAAATTTCAGTTTTTGCAGGGGAAAAACCAAAAGCAGCGCTTAAGCCTACGGCAGCCATCAGCGCCCAGGCCACCGCCACTTTCCCATAATGGGCTTCCCAAAAGTGACTGGCAACGAGGGGAAGGAGGGCTAAGGAAAGCAGCATCCCCACAAAGGGAAAGGCCCACCATAAACTTAAGCTTGCGTCAGGGGGTATTCCCCCCTCTGCCAAGAGAGGCGAAGGGGTAAGAAGGAATAATCCTAACAACACAACCCTTGACATCTGCACGCCTTTATCCCATGTCTTTTATAGTGAATACTATAGAATACAAAGGTCAGAGCATGAAAGCCTTTCTTTTTCCAGGACAAGGATCACAGAGTATCGGCATGGGTCG
>CANGTV010000025.1 GCA_947457015.1 Alphaproteobacteria bacterium
TCTTGTTCTTTTTTACGGGCGTCTTCTTTTAAACGAAGTTGTTCTTGTTCCTTTTTACGAGCCTCTTCTTTTAAACGAAGTTGTTCTTGTTCTTTTTTACGGGCGTCTTCTTTTAAGCGAAGCTGCTCTTGTTCTTTTTTACGACCCTCTGCTTGTAAAAGAATCTGCTTTTCTTGTTCTTTTTTACGAGCGTCTTCTTTTAAACGAAGTTGGTCTCGTTCTTTAACTACTGTCGCTTTGACAGCAGCTTGAGAGAGCGCCATAAAAATTTTATCAAGTGCAGGTAAAGAAGCTAGAAGAGAAAGACGCTGAGGTGTAACTACTGTAACCTTCGGAGGCACTTGCAGAGACACAGCAGTTTTAAGAGGAGCCACTAGAGGTTTAAAGATAGCAGCTTTTAGAAGAGCCTGAGGTGCCGCCACTGGCGCTTTGGCAGGAGCTTGAACTACAGAAAGAGCTGCTTTAAGAGGAGCCGCCTGAGTTTTAACGATAGCAGCTTTTAGAAGAGCCTGAGGTGCCGCCACTGGCGCTTTGACGGGAGCTTTTGCAGGAGCTTGAACTACAGGAAGAGCTGCTTTAAGAGGAGCCGCTCGAGGCGCAATTGCAAGAGCTTTACTAAGACTCAGAAGAGGTTTAATTCTGGCGGTTTGAAAAACAGCTTGAGGGCTCTTAGGAGTTATAAAAGGTTGCTTACTCAGAGCCATTGAAGTTCTTGACCCCAATCCACTTAAGCTCCTAATGCCCCCCATAGAGGTTTGGAGACCTAGCGCGCTTAAACTTCTCGATCCTAATCCGCCTAAGCTTCTCGACCCTAATCCGCCTAAGCTCTTAGCGGCTCCCATAGAGGTTTGGAGACCTAAACTCAAACTTCTTGACCCCCATCTACTTAAGCTCCTAATGCCCCCCATAGAGGTTTGGAGACCTAGCCCGCTTAAACTTCGCGCAAGTCCCATAGGGGTTCTAGGCCTTAGCGCTGACACTGTTTTGTCCGCTCCAACAACAGGAGCATTTCGTACGCCAGCATAAGGGGGTTGTTTTACGGGAGCACTCAATCTTCTCATATGATTTAATTGTGCCAATCCGTAACTAAAAGGATGAAGAGGAAGCGTTGCTGCGTTTGCAAATGGCTCACCCGCTAAACAAGACGTTCCCAACAAAAACAACACGAACGTTTTATTCTTCATCGTAATACTCCTCAAACAAAATAGTTATATAAAAAAACAAGTACGCTTAAAACATAATAAATAACTGTTAAATTGTTAAAGGTGTTCTTTTGAGAATTAAGGCCTAATCAGAAAATCAATATGTGCTTCAGAGAGAAGTAGGTTTATCGTGAGGAGGACTTTTTAATAAGATGCATTTTTCATGCGCGAATAGATATTGCCGATGAAAAAAACGACCTTATAAAATTCACTCTCTTCACAAGAGAAAAGATCCCCTGAAATTTTATAAAGATTTGAATTAAAGCCAAGAGCTCAACTGAGCCCCGTATTTTATCACCGTAACAATTTATAATTTGAGTGCCTATAAAACAATGAGGCACTCTTATGAGAGTAATTAATAACTGTTGTATTGTTTGTCAAGATCTAATTAAAAAATAATTCAAAGCGCGGCTTTCTGAAGAGAGTTCTATATAAGGCTTAGGAAATCTCTTTATACTTGAAGTTACTTTTTTTCGGGTGTCATTCCCTGCTGTGGCGGGGATCCAGAGAAACCGTTGTCATGCTAAACCTTTAGTCCCGGCCTTGATCCGGGATCATTCAGCATCTCCAACGAGATCCCGAAGCAATCCCCGATCGAAGTCGAGGACATGGTTCGGGATGACATTAATTACTGGATCCCCGATTTCGCGAGGATGACATTGAAGGATAAAATGAAGTTGATATGGCCAAATAAACCCCAAAATTTTATTGACAGGCTCCCTCCTCACGGATAAAAATGTGGTAGCTAATTTTTGCATTGCAGATATGCTTTTATTAGGACAATTAACAACAAAAGGAACAGGACATGATTCAATCTCCTTCAAAACCACGCTGGCAGCATTGGGAGAATCTATGCCTTAAGGTAGCATTCGAACAAAAAATTCAGCTTAAGATCATCGCCGCTGGTTTGGAAAAAAGCGTGACCTCTGTCAGTAAAAAAATTAGAAAGCTTGGATTAAGAAAAGAAAACTCAAAACCAGGACGCCTTAAAGGGGACATCTATCTTCCTAATGTGGCAGGCAGGATTCCTCTTGAGACTGAAAAAATGGCAACCATTGTGTCACAACACGCTCCCCTTAAGCATTCACAAAAAATGAAGCTCACCTTGCGCACGGGATGCTGGACAACGGCAGCGCCCCCTTCTTTACGCAAGGTAATATCTCATAAGAATACAAATGTCCCACTGAAATCTTATTCTTTGGCTTTGTCCCTTGTTCCTTCAAAAGACCCTTCCACCCCTTCATTTAGCACCATAAAACTCTCTAAAGATCCTATTTATATTTCTCTCCGTCACATAGAAAAGTGGGCTCTCTCCCAAGGCTTTCTGCAAGTGAAAAATGTTTTACAAGACTATGGCCTTTCTTATTGGAAAGAAGGAAAATACTTTTCGAAAGCTCAACTCCTTGTCCATGTCAATGGAATCCGCCTCGAAAAAAAGCTCCAGCCTTTGCAATTATATGAAGAAGAGGTAGAGACTTAAAAGGTGAAGCAAGCTTAAAAGACACCACCGAAGCGGTTGAGATAGCCTTCGCGTAGCCACATCTGCGGTCATAAACACCGGCACATAAAATAATAAGGTCGGAAAGAAAATAAGGGGAGAAAGCGTTAACAAAAAAGCTAAGGAAAAAGCTGTTGTCAGATGAAGATGCCCTTCTGCAAAAACTGATTTTTTAAAAGAGTCACTTCTTTCCTTATAAAGCATCACAAGGTCTCCTCCTATTAAAAGACCTGATGTCAAAAAACAAAGCGCTATAAAAAGAAGAGGGGACGAAACCACTCCATTGCATATCCAAAACAAAGGGCGTAACGCCAAGAAAAAGGCATGCAACCGTGATTTTTCGCGAGGGAAATAAGAGAGGGCGCTCACATCTCTCAAAGCTTTAATCCTCTTTAAAACCCCCCATTTTGGATGAACAACAAGCGCTATGCGCGCCACTTGCCAAACAGGAATATCCTTGTGAGAATCTCCTGCATAATCAAAACCCTCAACTCCAAACCTCTCAAGTAGGGCTTTTTGTTTGGTTAAACCCGTCATATTGACATGCTCATCACTTCCAATGACATCTTGAAAAATTCCCAAATGGTTTGCGATTTTAAGAGCGAACTGTTGATTGGTCCCTGTAGCCAGAACAAGAGGACGGCCTGCCCTGCCTTCTTCCTTCGCAAAAGCAAGGAGTAGCTTATTATAGGCAAGATGAAGGGGGGTAAGATCCGTTTCTCTCACAAGACGCGCCTTTGTAAAGGGACGTCCTCTTAAAAACCAAAAGGGAAGAGCTAAAATAAGCCACGGTTTTTTGTAAAAAAGACGAAGAATCATCTCGTGGAATGTATCCGTTCGAATGAGCGTCCCGTCCAAATCCAAAACAAGGGGAAGAGGTTTCAACAACACCCGTGTTCCGCATGAACGAGCGATCGCTTGTTCCACAAAATACTCCCCATGAAAAGCGCAAGACAAGGATAGAGGAGATATTCATACCCATAGAAAGCAGCCATACTCATGCCCAAAGCCGCTCCTACGGCAACCTTGAAAGGTGTCCATTTTCTGTGATGGGTGTAGATTTGATGGGCCATGAGACCCAATGTAATAATGGAAAAAGCAATCATGATGGGAAAGAAAAACTCATGAATATTCCCAAGCTCAAGGCCGACAATACTTAAAAGACCTGCATAAAGGGGCAGACACATGGGGCAAACTGCGCAAGACAAGAGGGAGAGAATCATTGTCCCTGTGCCGCTAAAAACATCACTCCATCGTTTCATGATTTACATCCTTTCCTTATCTATAAAATAGAGAGGTGCTTCTTTTATTTCAAGAGGAATAGTTGACAAATGTTTTTTGGCCGTAGAAGTCATTGAAAAAATATGCTACCTATCCACCATAATTTAGGGAGTCTCCTCATGGCGTTTTTTGAATCAATCTATCGTTTTGTCGGTTGGTGGATTATTAACATTGATCAGGTTTTCTTAGTTCTTTTGTTGAGTGCAGGAGCCCTTTTAGCCCTTAAAAGGAGAAAATGGGGAAAACGCTTGCTCCTTATAAGCTGCTGCGGATTTGCTTTTTTCGGCATTGTTCCCGTTGGCTTATGGACCCTTGAACAACTTGAAAATCGATTTCCAAAGGTTGAAACCATCCCACCAGATGCTAAAGGATTAATTTTTCTCGGAGGAAGTTTTGATGCGATGACAACGCCAGCGCGAGGAGAAACCTCCTATAATTTGGCAGGAGGGCGCTTTTTTCGCTTTGTACAACTTGCAAAGCAATATCCCCATCTTCAGCTTGTGTGCACAGGCAATGCTTTTGAAGCGGAAACAGCAAAAAAAGAATTCCAGGCCTTTGGAATAGACCCATCAACCGTCCTTTTCGAAGGAAATTCCCGGGACACAAAGGGAAATGCCCTTAAAACCGCTGAGATGATTCGCCCTCAGCCAGAAGACAAATGGGTGTTGGTGACATCTGCGTTTCATATGCCTCGATCCGTAGGCCTTTTCCGCAAAGCCGGGTTTAACGTCATTCCTTATCCTGTGGATTATCATACGCCAGGCAACTATGAGCCTTTGTTTTTTATAGGCCTCAAACTTAACCTTGATGCGTGGCAAGCGAGTTCACGTGAGTGGCTCGGCATGATCATCAATTATATCAGAGGACGGTCAGACGAGGTTTTTGCGGGGATACGTTAGGGATGACTTGACCGTTTGGGGTTTTTCAGAGTTTGCCCCATATATGCCGCGAGTATTGTTGTCACGAGGGTATTAAGACTTACTCCCTCATATTTTGCGCGATAGGTAAGCTCCGCATGCAAGCTTTTAGGAACGCGCTCTCTCCATTGACCACTAAATCCTTGCTTCGAAAGAGGAATAGGATCCCCAAATTCTTTTGAGGTCTTAATCCAAGATACCATTGCGCTTTCAGCTTCCCTTAGGGTTTCTTCTGGAGTTTCCCCATCTCCATAACAACCGGGAAGATCGGGAAATTCAGCTAGATATCCTTCTCCTTCTTCCTTTATCAAAGGACGAATAATAGTTGCATAAGGTAACTCCTTTTTCATCAGTGTACTTATCTCCCAGTTTGTCATCCTTGGGCTAGAAAAGCTTTGTTTTCTTCAGAAAACATTAGCTTTTCTAGCCCAAGGATGACAAGAAACGGGAAACTTTTCAATCCTTACTAGAGAAAGAAATTTTCACCGCCGGCCAAAAAGCTTTTCCATATCGGCGCGCTTGAGTTCAACGTAGGTGGGGCGCCCGTGATTACACTGACCGGAATGAGCGGTTTTCTCCATTTGGCGCAGAAGCGCATTCATTTCCTCAATGGATAGCTTGCGGCCCGCTCGAACGCTATGATGGCAGGCACATGTGGACAGAATTTCTGCAAGACGTTCCTTAAGACTTAAGGGACCTCCCATATCCTTGACCTCGTCCGCCAAATCTCTCATCAGGCCTTGAAGGTCAACCTCCCCTAAGAGCGCCGGAATTTCTCTAACCAACAGCGCTTTTTCTCCAAAAGGCTCCACCACAAGGCCAAGGGCTAAAAGATCCTCCAGAATTTCCTTCAGAGGCTGTAAGTCGCTTTCTCCAAGCTCTATGACTTCAGGAATGAGAAGGGGTTGGCGTTTCACGTGCCCCATGTCTGCTTTAAGACGTTCATACACTAGACGCTCATGGGCGGCATGCTGATCCACAATTACAAGACCTTCCTCCGTTTGAGCAACGATATAGGTTTCATGAAGTTGCGCTTTGGCAAAGCCAAGGGGCGGCGTCTCGAGAGGAAGACTGGGAAGGGACAAGGGCTCTTCCTCAAGGGCATAGTTGCTGGAGTGATGCGCAAATGAGGAGCTTCCCCTAGTGTCATTCCCGCGAAAACGGGAATCCAGAGAAGCAACTGGATCTCCGTGTTCCCCGCCTTCGAAAGGACGGGGATGACAAACTGGCGATAAAGAGAGTTGTTGCATGGGTTCAGAACGAAAAGCCCGCATGGCTTGAAAATTAATAGTTGTCGCTGTTTTTTGGCTCGCCCCCGCAAGGGTTTGTTTTAAGGCGCTTACGAGAGTTCCGCGAACAAGCCCGCTATCCCGAAAACGAACTTCTGTTTTTGCAGGATGAACGTTGACATCCACATCCTCCCGAGGAATCTCTACAAAGAGCGCTAAAAGAGGATAGCGATTGGAGGCCAGGAAATCTTGATAAGCCGCCCGCACGGCTCCCTGGAGGAGTTTGTCTTTAACAGGCCTGCCATTAACAAAAAGATATTGGTGGGCTGCATTCGCCCGATTGAATGTGGGTAAGGAGATAAATCCTTTGAGGAGAATATCCCCACGACTCATCTCAAGAGGCAAAGCGTTGTCAGAAAACTCTGTCCCCATAACTTGAGAAAGGCGCTCCTGAAGAGACGCACACGGCTTATAATCAAACACGACTCTCTGATCCGCCAACAGCTTAAAAGCAACAGCGGGATGGCTCATGGCAAGGCGATTTAACAGCTCAACCGCATGGGAAAGCTCTGTTGGAGGGCTTTTGAGGAATTTGAGGCGCGCAGGCGTTGCATAAAATAAATCTTTGACTTCAATATGAGTTCCATGAGGATGAGAAGCCGGGATGGGGGGCTTTTTGTCCCCGCCTTCCACCTTTAAAAGCCACGCTTCTTCCGATCCTTGAAGGCGGCTTGTAAGATGCAAACGGCTCACCGACCCAATTGAGGGGAGAGCTTCTCCACGAAATCCAAGGGTTTGAATGTTAAAAAGATCATTTTCAGGAAGTTTAGACGTTGCATGACGCTCAACAGCCAACTCAAGATCTTCCCGACTCATGCCCACTCCATTATCAGTCACTGCGATAAGGCTCCGCCCCCCTTCCCTCAACTGCACTGTAATGAGTGAAGCCCCTGCATCAAGGGCATTTTCCACAAGCTCTTTAATAGCTGATGCTGGGCGCTCAATCACTTCGCCGGCGGCGATTTGATTCACAAGATGCGGCTCTAGTTTGCGAATTGTCATAAAGCGATGTACTCTTTTGCAAGGCGTTTGCCTTCCTCAACGGCGGGCTGATTAAAAGCATTTACGCCAAGAAGATAGGACGCCAAGATCGTTTCAATCATAAAATGCATCATCAAGGCCCCTAAATGGTACTCATCAAGGCAGTCCAGGGTGATCAGACGCGTAGGGCGCCCATTATTGACTAAGGTTTGATAGGTGGCTTTTTGTTCAGCGGCAAAAAGGTCTCCCATTGTTTTTCCAACAAATTCAGGAACATGAGTTGATTGAATCCGCTCCCCTTGCCCTTCCCAATTGAGGGTTAGAAGAGTAAAAAATTTATCCTTGGGCCCATCCAAATAGAGTTGAAGTTGGCTGTGTTGATCAACGGTCCCAAGGGCCCGAATCGGCGTTGTCCCCTTCCCTTCTTTCCCAACACTTTCTGCCCATAACTGACGATACCAGAAGGAGAAAGAATCGAGTTGGTCGCTATAGGGCATCATCACAGAAAGGGTTTTATGATGATGCTTTTCTAAATATACCCCCATAGCCGCCCCTTCAAGAGCCGGAGGAATGGGGTTCGTGAGATGGTGCTGGAGAACGTCCCGCGCCCCTTGTCGAAAAGCCTGGGGATCGAGATCTGCCAAAATAGCGGGCAAAAGGCCTACCACAGAAAAACAAGAATATCTGCCCCCTACATCCGTCGGATGATCCAGGCAATACCAGCTGTGAGCTTCTGCGATTTGGCGCAAGGCGTTATCTCGAGGTTCTGTGACGACGATAAAATGAGCGGGATCAAGTGTCCCGACGTGCTGAAGACAGGTGAGCAACTGCATTAATGTTTCTGCCGTTGCCCCTGATTTAGAAATGACCAGGATCCCTGTTTTTGTGAGGTCTATCTTTTGAAAAAGGACTGCAAAGGTAGAAGGATCGATATTATCTAGAAAATGCAAGCGCGGCTTTTCTTGGCTGGAAAGCGCACAAAAGGTTTTTCCTCCAAGGCTTGACCCCCCTGTCCCTAAAATGAGAATATCTTCAAATCCCGCCAGACGATCAGCCGCCTTCTGATAAAGATCTATATCGTCTGTTTTCTCCGCAAGAGAAAGAGGCGCAAGCTGCCCTTTTTCAAAAGCAGTGCGAAACGTCTCGAGGACGTTTGATTGTAAAAGAGACTGAAACGCATCGGATTTTTTAGTACCAACAAAACATCCAGCAAGATCTTGAGTATAAGACATTTTTTTCCTTATGAATTAGGCCTCGTGAAAAAAGTTTTATAATACTTCTCCCGACTTGTCATCCTTGCGTTAGAAGTCCTTGTTTTGCGGAGCAAAACTTAGGATTTCTTATGCGAGGATCTTCTAGCAATTCACAAGATCCTCGCTAAGAAGTGCTAGAATTTTCTTTGAAAATTAAGCACTTCTAAAGCAAGGATGACAAGCTCTTTTTAATTTTGTTCACGGAGCCTAGTAGAGAAAAGGCTTTTCCTCAAACGCGCTTGTTCTTTGCGTTTGCGCAAGTTTTCTCGTAACGCTTGCGCAAGGCGCTGGTTCTTTTTCTCTTTTTTTTCTTGAGAAAAGGGCACTGGAGAAGAAGGAGTCGTCGGTGTTTTTGTTTCCATCAAAACTTTCCATGATCTTTGTTGAAGAAAAATTAACTTCTTTTAAGCCATCTTGTCATGTAATTTTTTTTGTTAAATGAGGATCCCCTCTCTTGATTGCTGGGGCTCTCTGTGGCATCTTGCGCAAATTGCCGTCGTAGCTCAGTGGTAGAGCACACCCTTGGTAAGGGTGAGGTCGAGAGTTCGATCCTCTCTGACGGCACCAGAACCCTTTGATTTATTTCTGCAAAATTAAAAAGACCACCATCCACACCAGGCCAGAAATCAAAGAGGTCAGAAGAAGCTTAAGGCCTATATGGGGCGTGTCCGGAGCGCTCGTTGCATGTCCTGGTTCAGCTTCTTCAGGAAGATGCACCCCCCAAGGCAAGATCAAAAAAAGAATGACAACCCACACCATCACGTAAACAAGGATACCGGAAGAGAACGTCATTGGCCTTCTTGATTATCTTTAGGAGTAGGAGACTTAAAATCAACCGTAATGCCGACGCCAACACCTCCCACCCCCTCTAAAGAAGAAGAGGTCCGCGGAAATGTATGGACAGGGCCAATCCGCCCCACCTCGACCCGTCCAATAACAGGTGGTGATGAAGCTTGCTCAAGCTCAATTGAAACACCACAGAAATCTTTAGAGTCTAAAGAAAGAACAGGATTGCCATGATAGCTGAGCTGAGGGGTTCCCTCTCCCATACCCTGTACCCCAAAAGAGGCCAGTTGTTCTTTAGCCTTTCCGATATCGGGTACTTCATAAGAGAGATGATAAACACCCCCTTTTGGGTTTGCTTTAAGAAAACTCTCAAGCGGAGACTTTTCTCCTAAGGGTGTTATAAGCTCAAGAAGTGTATTAGGAAGCTTTACCACAGCCAACCGTATTCCCTGATCAGGAAGATCTTGAGGAGATGTCACAAACACGCCAAAAATATCTTGATATTGCTGAATAGCAACGTCTAAGTCAGGAACAGCAATCGTGATGTATTTTAAGTTTCCGATCATTAATTACTTCCTCTTTGACTATATTCAATCAAATTGGATGTGTGGGTTTTCTGGTTACCCCAATTTGTCATTCCCTGCTGTGGCGGGAATCCAGTTGTTTCCTGGATCCCCGCCACAGCAGGGAATGACAACAGAGGTGGTAAAAAATATCCCACTTTCATTTTGAATGAGTATAGTTTTAATAAGATCACTAAGGCGAATTCCATGCAAGCCTTTATCTTCACAGTCTCCCTTTAAAACCATCGAGAAATTCTTTTTCCCAAAGGTTCAATTGCATTTGTATAAAAGGTAGAGCCAACTGTATAGACACCCACGGCAAGAGGGGCACTATAGGTTTGAGTGGTCTCCTTAAAACCATTCATAAGGTCAACAGCTGCTGTCTCAGCCATATCCCTCGCTATAGCTTCCTTATAAGGAATGTGGCTCTCCCACCACGTGGGTGGATTAAGAGGACAAGGATGAGTAATAGCCTCAACAGCTTTGTCTCCAACATATTTTTTTACCAAAGGCGTAGCATAGGAAAATAGCTGCTCTGTTCCTTCATTAGCTGCTGCTGTTACAACAAAGGGAGCGGCAAGCTTAAGAGTGAATTTGCCGGCACTCACCAGCCTTCGTCCCCATTTTTGTAAGCTTGCTTCTTCGCGTCCAGGAAAGTAGGTTCCCGCACCACCTGCGCGCTCCCAGGCTTTTTCCATTCCTATTTTATGCCTATCGTAGGCGCTTATCTCTGCATTTGTTAAAATTAAATTAGCCTCTTCCCATTCATCATTCTCCAGCGTATGGGATTGAGAGGGATAGGATATGCCAGTTCTTGAGCTACAAAGATCTTCCTCTAAAATAAAAGACTTATGGTCATATACTGCCCCATGGACTGTTGCATTTAAGGAAAGGGAAATAATTGCTGCTGAAACTGAGACGAGAGACGGACTTACTTTCATAAAAAACTCCTAAAAACACCATTACAACACCACAACAATATACTTAAATATTTAAAAAATTATTAATTTTAAGAAATTATTTATTTAGATGAAATCGCAAAGCTCAGTCCATCCTTGTCATCCCCGACTTAGAAGTGCTTGATTTGCAAAGCAAATCCTAGAACTTCTTGATCGGGGATGACAAAGTGGGAAATAATTTTGCAATTTTCTCTTCATTAACGCTCTTAACCATTTTTAAAGAAGATTTGCTTATATTTTCTCTGTAGGAGATCGCAAGAAAACAGCAGAAGAAAAAATGGCTAAATCAGAAAAAACAGTGTCTTCTGCAGATGAGAGTGCAAGCTTGGGAAGCCCTCTTGTCTCCCTCTCTGCTCTCACGCTTAAGGCGCGCGAACTCCATATAGATACATACAAGCATCTCGTTTCTTTTATCCATGGGGATTGCTCCATCTGTAAATCAGCAGGCTTTAGATCTGCCCTCAGAATTAATATCACCCACAAAAACCACTCTATCATTGCCACATTGATGGTGCTGGAATCACCCCTTCTCAAACCAGGAGAACTTGGATTATCAGAAAGCACAAAACCTCCCCTTTGCCTTGCCATCCACGGAATTTTTGCAGGAAATTCTTATGAAGACATCAACGCAGCTGGAGCTCACACAATTATCACATGTAATACAATTCCTCATCCCAGCAACCACATTGACCTCTCTCCCCTGCTCTTGAAAGCCCTAAAGGAGTTTTGCCAGTGACCAACAAAGAAGAAAACTTACCTTTTAAGATTGGAAATGCCACCGTTCTTCCCGGAACTACAAAAACTATCTACTTTCCTATTTCTATAATTCCCCATTATTCTACCTTCAAATTAACGCTGAGGATCATTCATGGACGTCGCCCTGGAAAACGTCTTTTCATCAGCGCTGGCATTCATGGAGATGAGCTCAATGGAATAGAAGTTATTCGTCGAGTGCTTAATTCTCCCCTTGTCAAACACATTAGAGGAACCCTTATTGCGATTCCCGTTGTAAATGTGTTTGGAATGCTCATACAAAGCCGCTATCTTCCAGACAGACGCGATCTGAATCGAAGTTTTCCTGGGTCTGAGACAGGGTCAGCCGCCGCCCAGCTTGCTCATACTTTTTTAAAAGAAATTGTTGAACACTGCACCCATGGTATTGACTTACATACAGGTTCTAATAATCGCATCAATTTACCTCAAGTACGCTGCGATTTTGAAAGCAAAGAAGCCTTAGATCTTGCCTTCGCCTTTGGGGCACCTCTTGTTCTTAAGGCAGATCTCCGGGAAGGCTCCTTGCGAGAAGCTTCAGAAAAACTTGGAATCCCAACGCTCACCTTTGAAGGCGGCGAAGCTCTTCGCTTTAATGAATTTGCCATAAGGGCCGCTGTTCAAGGAATTTTCCGCGTTATGGGAAGGCTTGGAATGATTCCCCTCGAAAAATGCGTTTCCATCAGAAAACATCCCGTTATTTCTCACGGGAGTCATTGGCTACGAGCCCCCGACACAGGATTTTTTCACACCACCGCCTTTTTGGGAGAAAAGGTCCTTAAGGGAAAAGTCATTGGAAAAATTATGAGTTCCCTAGGGCTCGTCTCAGCGGATGTAGTCCCTCCGCTTGATGGGATCATCATTGGAATGAATCAAAGCCCTATTGTTTATAAAGGCGATGCCCTTTTTAACATTGCCTGGGTTCATGACGCTACCCAAGCGGAAGAAACCATCGAGGCTTTAAGGGAAGAAGTAGAGGTCAACCCGTCCCTGGATGATCCAACGACTTATTGAGCCTGAATGTTGTATAAGTGCCGTATCTCCTCAGCTGTCATCCTGAATTTATTTCAGGATCTTATTGACACGAACTCCAGAAAAAAATCTCCGATCGGAATCGAGGACGTGGTTCGGGATGACATTTTAGACGAACCGGACTTTTGCAGTAGATCCTGAGTCTATCTCCTGCCAGTCTCTATTCATGTTTACGATATTTTATCTCCAGCTAAAAAATGTCTCATTCTTTATGAGAGTGGGGTGGGCGAGTTCAGGATGAGAGAGAGAGAGAGAGAGAGAGAGAGAGAGAGAGAGTGTGTGTGTGTGTGCGAGAGAGCGAAAAATTGAATGAGAGGAAGGGTTATTTTATCTTTATTTTCTTTCAATAAAAGAAGATGAGCTAAGACCGCCGATGTCATTCCTGCGAGAAGCGGGGATCCAGAACAAACGCTGTCAGGCTGAACCTTTAGTCCCGGGCTTGACCCGGGATCATTCAGCATCTTTTTGTTAAAGAGATCCCGAAATAAACTTGTCCCCGCCTCCGCGGGGGCAGGCTCTCTGACTTGATCAGGGGATTCGGGATGACAATGTAGCTTATTCCTGGATCCCCGCTTTCGCGGGGATGACATATATGGGGACACACTTCATGGATTTTATATTTTCATAATACAAGAGAATTCATTAAGAGTAAATTTTTTCAATTGGCCATTTACATAAAATTCTTCTCTTTTTTTATATTGTATTGTACATTAAAAAATAAAAACAGATAAAAGAATGTCAAGAATAGAGTTGCTCAGAAAATTACTATACTATCTTCAAGCAGAAAGAAAGCGTCGCCAACAAGAAGCATCTCGTTATGATTGGAAAAATTTGGCCCGCAAAAATCAACTTCCTCCCCAAGGCCCCTGGCGAACATGGCTTATTCTTGCAGGGCGTGGCTTTGGAAAAACACGCACAGGGGCGGAAACCATCCGCCACTGGATTCGAGAAGGCGTCTGCCGCAGAATCGCCCTTATCGGAGAGACAGAGATAGAAACACGCCAAGTCATGGTGGAAGGACCCTCAGGCCTTCTTGCCATTCATCCACCCGCAGAGCGTCCCTTGTATACGCCTTCCAAAGGCGAGCTTTCCTGGGCGAATGGAGCCATTGCTACTTGTTTTAGTGCAGAAGCCTATGAACATTTGCGGGGCCCTCAATTTGATGCCGCCTGGGTGGATGAGCTCGCGAAGTTTCGCGAAGGCCAGAACGTATGGGATCAATTGATGTTTGGCTTGCGGATAGGGAAATTTCCCCGCGCCATTGTCACAACGACTCCTCGTCCCGTGGCGCTTTTGAAAAACCTTCTCAAAAATCCCAGTGTGGCCATCACGCGTGGATCCACCTTTGAGAACGCTAAAAATCTTGCAAAGCCTTTCCTTGAATATGTCCGCCACCACTATGAAAAAAGCTGGCTGGGCCGCCAAGAACTTTATGGCGATCTTGTAGAAGAAAAGGAAGGAACTCTTTGGACCCCTCCCCTCCTTGACCGCGCAAAAAAGGCTTATCAAAAAGACGTCTCCCTAAGGCGCTTGATTATCGCTATTGATCCAGCTGTAAGCCATGGAAACAACAGTGATGAAACAGGAATCATTGCGGCAGGCGTGACGTCTGAAGGAATTGGCGTCATCTTGGAGGATCTTTCTCTTAAAGGATCCCCGAGCCAATGGATTCAAAAAGCAATTGACGCTTACCATCGCCTCAAAGCCGATCGCATTGTGGCCGAGGTGAATATGGGGGGAGATCTTGTGGAACAACTCTTGCGAACCTATGACACGTCCATAAGCTATAAGGCCGTCAGAGCAACCCGAGGAAAAGTAGTCCGCGCTGAGCCTATCGTTTCCCTCTATGAACAAGGAAAAATTTGGCATGCCGATTATTTCCCCGCCCTTGAAGAGCAATTATGCTCCTATGTTCCGGGGCAAACGCGCAAGTCCCCCGACAGGCTTGATGCTCTCGTTTGGGCTCTTTCCGAGCTTATGTTCACCCGCCCTTCTGTTCGCAAAATTTGGGAGGGGTGAAAGGAAACAAAAAGAACCCCTCACCCCTTCAACCCTCGCACCATCTCTTTGAGCTCTTGAATTTCGACCCTCAGTGCTTCAATTGTTTGCTCGTCAGTGACTAACATTTTCATCTCTTTCGTCACTTTCGCCTCAACAGGATCTTTCTCTGCAGCAATCGCACGCTGAAGAGCCGTCACAACAATAGCAATAAAAAGGTTGATCAAAACAAAAGCAAGAATGAAGGTAATGGCAAGAAAATAGACCCATGCAAAAGGATAAATTTCTAAAATAGGCCGCGTGATCGTTCCATAATCATCATAAACCATCAGCTGAAAGAGAGTCAGAAGTGACCAAGGCAAACTTCCAAACCGTCTTGGAAAATGCTCAGCAAATAATTCAACGCCAATAACTCCCAAAACATAAAAAGCGATAATCATCAGAAATGTCACGTTGACAGCACTGGGACCTACATGACGGAGAGCTTGTAGGAGATGCCGCATATAGGGCGAAAGCTTGAACATGTGTAAGGAGTGAATAACACGAAAGGTTCTAAGAATGGACAGCCCTGCCGCATGGGGAAAAAGAGAGCCCCCAATGACAAGAAAATCAAAAATATTCCACCCTTTTGTAAAGAAATCTTTCCGAAAAGCAATAATTCGAACGGAGATTTCTAGAACAAACAATCCTATAATGATGTGTTCAATGAGCTTCAGCTCAATACCAGCTGCTTGAATTAGCTCGGTTGATGTTTCAAGCCCTAGAACAATGGCATTCATAAAAATAAGCCATAAGATAATCAGGTGAAAGAAGCGGCTCTCTAAGAAAATTTGCAGTTTCGTATGATGGGTCATTGACGCCATTATTTTTAATCACCAAGGCTCTTAATAACTTCCTCACACATCTTTTTGGCATCTCCAAAAAGCATAAGCGTGTTGTCCTTATAGAAAAGCTCATTATCCACCCCTGCGTAACCGGGAGACATGGATCGTTTCACAAAAAGAACTGTTTTGGCTTTTTCCACATCCAAAATAGGCATCCCAAAAATTGGGCTTTTGGGATCTGTTTTTGCAGAGGGGTTAGTCACATCATTAGCTCCAATGACAAAGGCCACATCCGTCACGCCAAAATCTCGGTTAATCTCGTCAAGCTCAAGCACATCTTCGTAAGGAACATTAGCTTCTGCTAAAAGCACGTTCATGTGCCCCGGCATACGTCCCGCCACAGGATGAATGGCATAGCGCACCTGTACTCCTTCTTGCTTCAACATATCCGCCATCTCACGCAAGGCATGCTGGGCTTGCGCAACAGCCATTCCATAGCCAGGCACAATAATGACAGACTGAGCATTTTTCATAATAAAGCCTGCATCCTCGGCACTTCCTGCCTTATAGGGGCGCTGTTCAGCGCTTCCTTGGGTGGCAGCTGATTGTTCTCCTCCAAAGCCACCGAGAATAATGTTAACAATAGAGCGGTTCATACCCTTACACATAATATAACTCAGGATCGCACCCGAGGCTCCCACAAGGGCACCTGTAATAATCAGAAGGCTATTTCCAAGGGTAAAACCAATACCAGCCGCTGCCCATCCTGAATAAGAGTTCAGCATAGAAATCACAACGGGCATATCTGCCCCTCCAATGGGGAGGATCAGAAGGAAGCCAAGCAAAAGCGCAAGCCCTGTCACCACCCAAAAGAAGGTGTGCGATTCGCTAAAGGCAAAGAGGACAACCATAAGAACCAGGGCTATCCCCAGAAGGGCATTGAGAGGGTGCTGTCCCTTAAAAATGAGAGGATTTCCTGACACAAGACCTTGCAGCTTCGCAAAGGCTACCAGAGATCCCGTAAAGGTAATGGCTCCAATGGCAACGCCTAATCCCATTTCAAAAAGAGAACCTGCAGCAATGGATCCCACTTGCCCAATGTTAAAAGCGTTGGGCTCAAAAAGAGCCGCTGCCGCCACACATACGGCTGCAAGGCCCACAAGGCTGTGGAAAGCTGCCACAAGTTGGGGTAGAGCGGTCATCTGAATTCTCTTTGCAATAATCGTTCCGATAATACCGCCAGCAATAATGCCAGAAATAATCCACCCATAGCTTGTCACAATGGGGGATGCGAGAGTTGTGGCAATTGCTAGCGTCATCCCGGTGACCCCAAAAGTAAGCCCTCGTTGAGACGTTTTTGCAGAAGACAGGCCTTGAAGCGCTAAGATGAAGCAGATGGAGGAGACGAGGTAAGCTAAAGCTGAAAGATTTGCGGTCACGATAAAATCCTTATTTTTTCTTATTAAACATTTCGAGCATGCGGCGGGTGACAACAAATCCCCCAAAGATGTTGATAGAGGCCATCACAACCGCTGTAAATCCAAAAAGCTGCGTTACAAAATCTTGAGCTGACCCTGCAGCAAGCACCGCTCCCACAATAATAACGCTCGAGATTGCATTTGTTACTGACATCAAAGGGGAATGAAGGGCAGGCGTGACTTTCCACACCACGTAATAGCCAATAAAGACTGCCAAAACAAAGACCGTAAGGCCGATAATAAAAGGTGAGATTAGTTCCATAAGGCAGCTCCTTAATTATTTCCTGATTGTCATCCCCGCGAAGGCGGGGATCCAGTAATACATTGATATAAAACAAATTTTCAAAAATTAGATCTCTATTCTATTTTGTTTTCTTAATCATTTCAAATACTCTTAAATTCTAAGGTTTCTCTGAATCCCCGCCTTCGCGGGGATGACACCTCGAGATGGGCACAAAAAGTTGTCGGGTGGCGAGGAAAAATACATTTCACTTAAGCCATAACCACTCAATAGACCCACTATAAAAACGATAACAAACAGGAGATTATCCTCTTTTTTCCATTTTTTTCTAAGATACGCAGCAAGTAAAATACTCGCTGCCATAACAAGGGCTAGGTCTAATCTATGTTTGATTGCAAAGGAATGCCCCAATGCAAGCCCAAGTATAAATGCAAATATAAAAGCAGCATACTGTTTTATTTTCATTACACTTTTCCTTGAGAGCCAAATATCTTCCCCTCTCGTGTCAAAGTAATGGCCTGAATAATCTCATCGTCCCAAGGAATCGTGAGAGACCCCTTATCTACACACAGGGTCAAAAGATTTAAAAGATTCCGTGCATAGACGGAACTTGCGTCTGTTGGGATGCGCCCTGGTATGTTGGCATATCCCACGATCTTAACGCCATTCTTTTCAACAACTTTTCCAAGTTCACTGCCCTCACAATTTCCGCCTGATTCAACTGCAAGATCCACGATCACAGACCCCGGCTTCATCCCCACTACCATATCTGCTGTGATCAAACGTGGGGCGGGCTTCCCAGGAATAAGGGCTGTGGAAATAGCAATATCAGATTTTTGAAGAACTTCTTTTATCTTAGCCGCTTGACGCGCCTTGTAGGCGTCACTCATTTCCTTCGCATATCCGCCACTGGCCTCGCCTGTTTCTTGGGAGTCCACCTCAACAAATGTTCCCCCTAAGCTTTCCACTTGCTCTTTTGCCGCCGCGCGCACATCAAAAACTGAGACAATTGCTCCCAATCTCTTGGCTGTAGCAATGGCTTGGAGACCCGCCACGCCTGCGCCGAGAACAAGCACACGCGCAGGAGCAATGGTTCCCGCCGCTGTCATCATCATAGGAAAAGCTCTCTCAAAAGCATTGGCAGCTTCAATGACAGCCCGATATCCAGCAAGGTTACTTTGCGAGGAGAGCACATCCATAGCTTGGGCACGTGTAATTCGTGGTGCTAGCTCGAGAGAAAAAGCTGTTATCTTGTGCTTGTTGTATCCCTCCACAAGCTCTGGTTTTGTATGAGGGCTCAACATACCCATCAGAAGCGAGCCTTCTGGCAACAAAGTAAGCTCTTCCTCTCCCCCATCCTTCTTAGTCATCGGCGCTTGGACCTTGAGAACAATTTGGGCTTTTTCAAGGGTTTTTTGAGGCGTTGTCCCTATAGTGGCGCCCGCTGCTTTATATGCCTCATCAGGAAAATGAGAAGCGTCTCCGGCCCCCTTTTCTACATTGATTTGAAACCCAAGAGCGATCAGCTTTTTGACCGTCTCCGGCGTTGCTGCGACGCGTGTTTCATAAGGTCTGCGTTCTTTCAGGACTGCTATCTTCATCCTCGTCTCTCTTTGTTTACTGATTTTGAAAGAGACCCTAGCATACCCATTTTCGTTTGGGGAGATCCTTTTAAGGGTTTGGCCATCTGCGTTTTAAGATAGCCATTGTATCATACTAATGCTAATATGGGAACCCTTAGGAGTGTATAATAATGATACGATTACTTACAAAATTCTCATGTAAGCCTGCTATTCTCCTCTCTGTGCGCTATACAGTGCTAAGTTGTGCTGTGTATATCGCTTTTTGCGCTTTTTCTTTCACAGAAAGTTGGGCGGCTTTTGCTACCCTTTCTAACTTTAAAAAGCTTTTATCTTCTGTGCCAGGTGTAAGTGTTTTTTTCTCCCCTAACTCTGGGAAAGGTGGCTCCGAAAGCGCGTCTCGTAATTCTTCTATGTCTAACTCCCCTTCTTCAGCTAACAGCCCCTCACCGTCTATAAAAACAGCTGAATTTTGGCACTTCACCAAAATGCCACAGCTTTTTTCCTTTGATCCACCTTTTGAAGCTGTTAATTTTTCAAAACCACGTTTCATAGTCTCTTCTTCACATAAGGAGCTTATTGATGAGAGACTTTTTTCTGTTCATTCTTTTGTTGATGATCCTTTCTTAACCGTGGAGTTTGAAAACACTGAAAGCTTTTTTGACCCAATTTTTCTTTCTCCACACACAGATCCATCACCTTTAATTTTTTCTAAAGATTCAGAGTCTAGCAGTACCCTGCTCCCAGAGGAGGAGCTTGCTCTCGACCGTCCTCTTAGCCCCTCTCAATCTTCCGATAATTCCTTTATAGTCGCAGACTCTTTATCAGGAGGAGCATCCTCCCCTATTTCTCTTTCTCAGAATGAAGCATCAAATAATATACCATATTCAGAAGAGGTCCCTGTTCTCGCCCTTCCTAAGGACACCTCTTCCTCTCGTCACACACCGCCTATGACCGTAAATTTTTCACCCGAAAAGCCAGTCATAACGGCTCTGTCTTCCCACCAACCTATCCTTCACACTTTTATCCCTCAGCCTCTACTGCAGCAAAAAGAACCAGTACAACGCCCAACAGAAGAAATTCCTTTTCTTGTAGAAAGCGGAATCTTCCCAACAGTGCCCTCATATAAGGCTTTAAAAAGTTCATTTACGCCAGCTACTCAAGCAATAGTGGTGGCACTTCTGCCGCCACAACTCAGTCTTTCACGTTTAGAGAGAGCGCCAGAAGAAAAGCCTTCCCTGCCACTTTTCACTGTTTCTTCTTTCTTGTGTCCCAAGAGTATCGCGCCACCAGTTGCCATTAAAAAAAGAATAACTCTCTCTAAGACCGGACTGTCATCACAGGCTCCTTCATTATGGTCAATATTATCAACACCTCCCCCCTCTTTAACACGACCCCTTGTGACCTTAACGCCTTCACGTATAACAACAAGTACTGCATCATTGGAGACAACAGAAACAGGAATACTTTCTCAAAAAGAAGCCCTAAAGCGCCCCTCTGCTCCCACAAGAAAAGCGGCCTCCATTCCAATAGTTGCTACAACGCACACAGCTTCATCATTGTCACAACCATTAAAGGGAAGCCTCCACGCATCTGTTCCCTCAAAAACATCACAAGCGCAGCAGGTGCAGCCCCAACAAGGTTCGGTAGCAAAGTTAATCACATCCTCTCAAAAGATAGTAGAGAATCACCCCCCTGCGCCCTCAAAAAACCCACCCCTTATTCCAACAGTTCGTGTTGAAAAAATTGAAATGCGCGCGGCCCCACAACCATTAAAGGGAACCACGCAGACGCTCGCTCCCTTAGAAAAACTACAAGTACAGCACATACAGCTACAACCTTCGCAAGCAACTTTAGAAACGCTTCCCAAAAAGGTAGCAGAAAATCACCCAACCGCGCTCGCAAGAAAAGCGCCCTCAAAACCAACAGCCCCTGTTGAAAAAATTGAAATGCGCGCGACCCCACAACCATTAAAGGGAACCACGCAGACGCTCGCTCCCTTAGAAAAACTACAAGTACAGCACATACAGCTACAACCTTCGCAAGCAACTTTAGAAACGCTTCCCAAAAAAGTAGCA
>CANGTV010000026.1 GCA_947457015.1 Alphaproteobacteria bacterium
AAGAGAAACAATAAAATGAAGACATATCAAAAGGTTACAATCGCTGTTGTTGTATGCGCCGTGGGCTTAGCTGCCTTTCAGTGGTTTAGGAAAGGAAGAGAGATGAATCTTCCTCCGGAAAAAGAGCCCATTCCTGTTGAAGTTGTGACGGCTAAAAGTGGGCCAATTCTAAGGCGTGTTCGTACTGTAGGGTCTCTCTCGGCTATTCAATCTGTTGTTCTTCACCCTGAAGTTACAGGCAAGATTGCAAAAATTTATTTTACAGAAGGCCAGGAAGTTAAGGCTGGAGATCCAATTTTTAAGATTGATGATGCAATGCACAAAGCCAAAGTCAAGGAAGCAGAGGCACGCCTTTCCCTAGCTCGAGGAGAACACGAGAGAGCGATTAAACTGCTAGAAAAAAAGTTTGGGACTTTGCAACAACGTGACAAAACCTTGGCTGATATGCACATTGCTGAGGCAAATTTAGAAGAAGCAAGAATTTCTCTTGATCACACCCTTATTAAAGCTCCTTTTGAGGGTGTCTTAGGACTTACGGAAGTAAGTCTGGGAGCCCTTGTGTCTGGGGAAACTGCTCTTGTAACGATCGTTGATTTAGATCCCATTAATGTAGATTTTCATGTGCCTGAATCTTATTTGCCTTTTGTGCACGCAGGGGATGTGGTTGATGTCACGATTGAGGACTTTGATATTTTACCTGTTGAGGCTAAAATTATAGCGATTAGCCCTGAAATTGACGAAACCACGCGAACGGTAACCCTGCGTGCCCAAATGTCAAACAAGGAGCAAGCCTATCGCCCTGGTGAATTTGCCAATGTTTTGGTGACTGCGGGTGAAATAGAGGGTGCTGTTCTTATTCCTCAAACAGCTATTGAGCGCGAAGGGGAAGAAGAGCATGTTTGGCTTGTGGTCGATAATGTTGCTGTCAAAACAACTGTGAGCACAGGCATGCGAGACGGGAATGAAGTTGAAATTACCCATGGTGTTAAAGAAGGTGATGTTGTGATTAGTGCAGGACAATTTAAAGTTCATGACGGGGATGAGGTCACAGTCGTTAATCAAACGCCAGATGATCAGCCTCAGGGAGCAAAATAGAAATGAACTTTACAGAGTTTCTTATTCGAAGGCCCGTCCTTTCTATTGTTATGACTATAATAATAATTATTATAGGAGCTGTTTCTTACACGCGGCTTTCCTTGCGTCAGTTTCCTGAAGTTGACAAGCCTGTTATTAGCGTCACAACGGCCCTTGAAGGGGCCAGCCCTCAAATTATTGAAATGCAAATAACGCGACCTTTGGAGGATGCTCTTTCGGGGGTTGAGGGACTTGATTATGTGACGTCTCGAAGTGAGGCAGGCAATAGTACGATTAAGCTGAATTTTAAGGTCGATCGTAACATAGACTATGCCGCTGCGGATGTGCGTGATCGTCTTCAAAAGGTGGCGAATAAGCTTCCTGATGATGCGGAAGAGCCTTTAATTAAGAAAGCGGACGTGGACTCCCAGCCCCTTATTTACCTCTCGCTCTTTAGTGCTAATAAGACCGTGAATGAGTTAGCGGACTATGCCCATCGAAATTTAGAAAATGACCTTCAAACGATTAAAGGCGTGGCAAGCGTTGAAATCTGGGGAGGAGGCAACCTGGAAATGCACCTTGTCCTTGATCCTGTGCGTCTAAATGCCTTTAAAATTACGGCACTCGATATTGCTGCAGCTTTAAAGCGACAGAACGTAAAGAAGCCAGCAGGGCGTCTGAGTGGAGAAGAGAGAGAGTTTACGGTTACCACAATTTCCTCTCTTTCAACGCCGGCCCAATTCAATAACATGATTATTTCAGAAAGCCAGGGACGGATCGTTCGTTTAAAAGATGTGGGGTATGCCGAGCTTAATTCGGAAGATACACGCTTTGCGTCTCGCTTTAATGATAAGAATGCTGTGAGCATTGGAATTGTGAAAAAATCCGTTGCAAATCCTTTGGAAGTCAAAAAAGGAGTTGAAGAAAAGCTTGTTCAAATCCGGGAACGCCTTCCTGCGGGGACGCAACTTGAGATTTCTTCAGACAACACTGTCTTTATCGAAAAGTCCATTGATCATGTGTATAGAACAATTTGGGAAGCAACTTTGCTTGTTATTGCTGTTGTTTTTCTCTTTTTAAGGTCATTCCAAGCCTCCTTAATTCCTCTCGTAACGATTCCCGTCTCACTCATTGGCGCGTTTTTCTTGATGTTCATTTTCGGTTTTACAATTAACATCTTAACCCTTCTTGCTTTGGTTTTGGCCATTGGGCTTGTGGTTGATGATGCGATCGTTGTTCTCGAGAATATTTATCGCCACATTGAAGCCGGCGAGAAGCCCATGCAAGCCGCCATTCAAGGGTCGAAAGAAATTAGCTTTGCGGTTGTTGCGATGACCCTGACCTTGGCAGCTGTGTATGCCCCAATTGCGCTTTCAGGGGGAATTACAGGACGACTCTTTACGGAATTTGCCTTAACGCTTGCAGGAGCGGTCATTATCTCAGGGTTTGTTGCCTTAACCTTAACGCCAATGATGTGTTCTCGTCTTCTGCGGAGTCATCATGAGGTCCATCCGTACTTCAAAGAAACTCGCATTACGCGCGTGTACCACACCTTTTCGAATAAGATGGGGATATGGCTTGATCAATTAGATCAAGGGTATGGGGCTCTTTTATCGCGGGTTTTAGAAAAACGCTTGTGGGTTGTTTCTATTGGGCTGTTAGCAGCGGTTGTTGGCGTTTACTTAGGCGCGTACAAGTTAAAAAAAGATCTGACGCCTGCAGAAGACCAAGGGACTCTTCTGACAAATGCGGAAGCTCCTTATGGCGCAACGCTGAAGTATATTGAAAAATATGCGCTTCAAATGGATCAAATCCTTGCTTCCGTCCCCGAACTTGAAAAGCGTATGACGATTATTCAGGTGGGAGATTATTCTTATTCGCAAAACACGATGCTTCCTTGGGATCAACGGACACGAAGTTGTAATGATGTTAAGGAGGCCATAACCCCTGAGCTTGATAAAATCATCGGTCTCCAAGTGAGAGCGCGGTGTAAGAACCGCTCGGTCATTGGGGGAGGGACCGGGTTTGATCTTTCTTTTGTTGTTCAAACAACACGCTCTTATGAGGACCTTGAAGTTCAAATGCAAAAAGTATGGGCGGCTATGGCACAACATCCCGGAATCAGCAACATAGTGCCAGATATGGGAGCTGCTGGGCAAGATTATAAAGTCGAAACAAATGTAGAAAAGGCTGTCACCTTAGGGGTAGAGCCCGATGCAATCGCACAATCTTTGGATACATTGATTGGAGGACGGAGATCGACGTATTTTGAAAGAGAAAATAAGCAATATCCTATTCGTGTTTGGATAGGGGAGCAGTTCCGAAGGTCCCCTCAAGATGTGCTCGCCTTGAGTGTGAAGGGGCAACGTGATCAGAAAGATACACTTGTGCCCTTGTCGGACCTTGTGAAAATTGTGCCTGTGACAACAACACCTGACATTCGACACTTCGATGGAATGAGGTCCGTTACGCTGGATGCTGTGCTCAAAGAAGGATATGGATTGGGTCAGGTTCTTAATGATATTAAGCAGGTAGCTAGCCGTATTTTGCCTGATGGTTATCAGACAACCGTATCCGGAGAAACGCGCGATTATCTTAAGGAAACCTACACAATTTACTTAATATTCGGCCTTGCTCTCGCCTTTATTTTCTTAGTTATGGCAGCACAGTTTGAGAGTTTTATTGATCCACTTATTATTATCCTGAGTGTTCCTCTTTCTCTTGCGGGGGCCATCTTTACCCTGTGGCTGGCGCCGAGTGGAAGTCTTAATATTTATAGCCAAATCGGCCTTGTCACCTTAATTGGGCTGATTACGAAACATGGGATTCTTATTGTGGACTTTGCCAATAAGCTTCAAGAACAAGGAAGATCTCCCTATGAGGCGGTGATTGAGGCGTCACGGTTACGTTTAAGGCCCATTCTTATGACAACCTTTGCGATGGTTTTTGGAGCGGTTCCTCTTGCTTTTTCGTCAGGAGCTGGTTCTGAAACGCGTGAGCAGATTGGTCTTGTGATTGTGGGAGGAATGAGCGTGGGAACGCTCTTTACCCTTTTCGTCATTCCTGTTGTGTATACGTACTTAAGTCGACGACGGACGATGGAGCAGTATGCTTAAGAGAGGTGCACTCGTTCAAACAAGGTCTCAATGATTAAGTCTTTTTTAGGGCCTTTTATCTCGTAGTAAAGAGTAAAGGTATCAGAGTCTAAAAACTGGTAGGTTGCTACATAGAGGTCCTCTTTACACATGTGCGAGCCAGTGGCTGAACGGTTTGTAGAGGAGGGGGTCAGAGATAAAAACAGATCTTGTTTTTTTGATACTGAAACAAAATAAACGTCGATTTGCTTATCATTCAAAAAATAAATGTAGTCCCTGTAAAAATCAAAAAGGCCTTCTTGAGGTGTGAAAAATGTTCCTTCTTCTCGATATAATAAAGAGGGATATTGACCAACAAACGGAGAAAACACGGCCACTCCTTGCATGTTCCCAAACCCATTTGTGGATCTTTTTAAGGCCCATTTTCCTTGGAGAGAAAGAAATTTTTCCTTAGATATCATGGGGATCTTTTCCTAAAATTTTAGACTAAAGACTTTGTCAACCTTTCCCTAGAGGAATCTTAACCCTCTTTCTTTATACTATCTTTAAGGACAAGATGAAGAAAGGTAAATCATGGCAGAGATTATTGATCTAGATTTTTATCGTAAGTTTCGTGTTGTACTCCCCGTGCAGTCAAGTGCCTTTACTAAAAATAAGTCTCATAAAGAGGATTCCCAAGCTTCTGTTAAGCCCTGTCGGCGTCGGCGTAAAACGCTCCCGCGCCTTCCGTCAAGGCCCAAAAATAGAGGAGGGGACGGCTCTCTTTAAGAATAAGGAGGACTATCGGAAAGACGAGCCACAAGGTTGTTGTGGCTCGTTTGATTTATGGAATCCTTTGCTGCAGACGAAGATGAAACTTATTGTGCAGCAGCACCAGCAGCAGGAGCTTGTTGTGCCGCAGTACGATCAACAGAATCTAAAAATCCGCGCAGGGCTGGATACTGTGGAAGAAGGCGCCTTTTTGCCTGGTGGTAAGCTTCATTTACTTTTGCATACTCTTCACTTGAACGTCTGTTAATCGCATCATTAAACGCTGCATTGCTTGCTCTCAGGGCATTTAACTGTTGTTCACATTCAGCCTGTAGCGTCTGAATCTCAGGCTTAAGTTTTGCTTTTAGTTCTCTGTGCCTTGCTACAAGAGGGTCGATTTGGGTGTAGAGAGCGATTTTACTCGCCTTTTTTGCGCTTTCTATCTTGCTTTCTATAGGGTCCAGATAGCGTTGTCGGAGGTTGGCTATTGCCTCCTTAAAAGGCTCCATTTTTTTATCTTCCTCTACAGTTCTCCTAGCGCTATCCATGTCGTCAACGTAATCGAGAAAGAGGCTTTGTCTTCCTGCATTTTTAGAATAGAAAGAGCTTCTTTCTTGTCTTACTCGGAGAACTGCGGATATTTTTGCTCGGAATGGGGCCGACTCTTCTTGAAATGCTGCTTCTGCTGCATCACGTTCTTGATTAAGAGGCGCACAGTCTAAAGCAAGACGCTCGTTGGATTCTTGTGTTAATCTTGCGATCTCACTCTCTTTGCGAGCTTTAGAGTCTTGAAGAGTTTGTTCTAAGAGAAGGACCTGTTGATCATACCGAGACCCAACCTCAGCAAGTTTGGCGCAAAAAGCCGTTTGTTGTTCATTAAGAGGCTGCATTGTCTCTAGTCTATGGTTTTGAGCTTGCTGATACTCGTCTGACGCAAGAACTGAACGATGAAGGTGATCCCGTGCCTCTAACTCCTCTGGCGTAAAAGCAAAGGCCGTAGTTTGCAAAAGAATTGCTGAAGAAATAACGGCGAGAAATAACTTGGACAACTTGTTAGATTTCATAAAAACATTCCTTATCTATAATATAAAACAGGTCAATAAGACTCTATCATTATATGTAAGCATACTTTCTTGAATGTCAACAAGAAAAAAGTTTAAGACTTGCATCCTGTTCAGATCCCCTTTAGGTTGTTTGTAAATTACTCTAAAACCCATAATATTTTCATGGATTATGAAGCCTTTTTTAGGCAAAAATTAGAAGATATCAAAGCAGAAGGTCGCTATCGTATTTTTGCGGATTTAGAGCGCTGCGCCAAAGATTTTCCCTATGCTTTTTATTATAATGAAGGAAACCCTCGTCGTGTGGTTGTTTGGTGTGCAAATGATTACTTGGCCATGGGACAACATGAGAAGGTTCTCGATGCCATGACAACCGCCATTTCTCGTGTGGGAGCGGGTGCTGGGGGCACGCGGAATATTTCTGGGACGAATCATTACCATGTTTTGTTAGAAAAAGAGATTGCTGATCTGCACGATAAGGAAGCGGGGTTGGTGTTTTCTTCAGGATATGTGTCAAATGAAGCGTCTATCAGTGCGCTGGCGACTCATCTTCCGGAATGTGTTGTTTTCTCGGACGCCCATAATCATGCCTCTATCATTCAAGGAATCCGAAACAGTCGCGCCCATAAGGAAATCTTTCGCCATAATGATGTGCGTCATTTAAAAGATCTTTTGTCTCGCTATCCTAAAGAAAAAGCTAAACTTATTATTTTTGAATCCGTTTATTCAATGGATGGAGATATAGCACCTGTTGAAGCTTTTTGCGATTTAGCAGAGGAGTATAATGCTCTTACGTTTATTGATGAGGTCCATGCGGTTGGCATGTATGGTCATAAGGGGGGAGGTATTGCCCAACGAGAAAATCAAAGTCATCGCCTGAGTATTATAGAAGGGACCTTAGGAAAAGCGTTTGGGGTTGTCGGAGGATATATTGCCTCATCCGCGCAGCTGATTGATTTTGTGAGAAGTTTCGCGCCAGGCTTTATTTTTACAACCTCTATGCCTCCGGCTGTTGCTGCGGGAGCTTTAGCCAGTATTCGCCATTTAAAAACAAGTCAGCTTGAGCGGGCTCGTCATCAAGAAACAGTCTTAAAAGTTAAGAAAAGGCTGACGCAAGCAGGTATTCCTTTTATGCCAACTCCCTCTCACATTATCCCTATTATGGTTGGAAATGCCCATCAATGTAAGATGGCCTCAGACCGACTTTTGAAAGAGCATAATATTTATGTGCAGCCCATTAATTATCCCACAGTGGCGCGTGGAACAGAGAGGCTTCGGATTACTCCCTCTCCTGTTCATACGGATGCCATGATAGATGATTTAATTGATGCCTTAAAAAGCGTGTGGAATTATTTTTATATCGAGTATGCGGCATGAAAACGAAAACATGTTGGACAATTACGGATGAATTCCCAGGAATGAAAAGCCAAGTCATAGGCCTTGCGGAAGCTGTGGGATTACCGACACTTCATAAAACATGTAAAAGACGTTGGCCCTGGGGGTGGCTTGGTATTCCTTGGGGCAATCCTCTTGCTCAATTGACACCTGAAAGCGACAGCCTCTCTCCTCCCTGGCCAGATCTTGTGATTAGCTGTGGGCGTCGATCGGCGCCCCTTGCCTTAGCGATTAAGGCGCAAAATAACAACCAAACAGTTTGTGTCCATATTCAAGATCCTCTCGTGGGTCATGGGGCATTTGATCTTATTGTGGTGCCTGAGCATGACAATCTTAATGGCTCAAATGTCATCTCCACAAAAGGAGCGCTTCACAAGGTCACGCGAGAGAAAATTCAGGAAGACGTGGAAAAAAATAAGTCTCTTTTTAAAGGGCTTCCTCGGCCTTATAGCGTTTTTTTGCTAGGAGGATCCACAAATCGCTATAAAATGCCGCTTGCAGCTCTGGAAGACCTTATTCAGAAGATTCTTTTAATCCGCGATAAAACCCAAGGAAGTGTCCTTGTAACACCTTCTTTTCGAACACCTTTTCGGGATCAGTTAACCCAAGCCTTAAGCAAAGAGCCCCATATTTTTCTGGCGGATATTGAAAAGAAAAATCCTTATTTCGCTATGCTTGGCATTGCGGATGTTATCTTTGCAACGGATGATTCGGTTAATATGGTATGTGAAGCCTGTTCAACTGGCAAACCGGTTTATAGTCTTCCTCTTGTGGGTCATAAAGATTCCAAACCAAAACGATTTATTCAAAGCCTTATCCAAGAAGGGATCGTCCGGTCCTTTGAAGGGTCTATTGAGACGTGGACTTACCGCCCCTTTAATGATACAGAAAAAGCAGCGGCTATTGTGCGAGGGAAGCTGAAGCTTTAAAAGGAAATATCAATGGTTCTAAAAATTAAGACATTTTCCAATCAAAAACCTTGTTCCTTTTTCAAAGCCCTCGGGCACCCGATGATCGCCGAAAAAGTTGAAGCCTTTAAAAAGATCCCTTTTGAAGCCATTTATGATCCCGAAGGCCATCTCGAGGATTTTCTGGCGATGACAAGCTTGTCGTCCCCTTCTAAGGTATATGTTCAAGCTGTTGACGCTCTGTCTTCCTCCACATCCTTAATTACAGATGTTATGCAGGATAAGCCTCAGACGCTTCTTATTCTTTCTTTTGAGCCAGAAAAACATCTGCTTCAAATGGGGCATCTTTTGCCCGTCTCTTGTGAGATTCAAAGCCTTAAAGAGCTTCGGCTGCCCGAAGGGATGCTCACAGACTCCACCGCCTATTTATCAGATTTAAATTTTTCTACAAACTTTGCCTTTTTCCGAGAGGAAGAGGGGTGGCACACGCGCCTCAAAACAGCCAACTATTGGGCGAAATATGGTGCGAAAGAGGTAAAATTGTGGGCCATTCTTTTTGATGAAAAAGGACACAAAATTGCCCAATGGGAGGAGGAGCTTCCTTCAAGCGTTCACTCGCTTGTGATTGATAGCCGGGACGTGAAAAAGCGTTTTAATCTTCCCGATTTTAAAGGACAGCTCTTTATTCATCTGACGGGAACAAAGGGGCATAGCATTGTGAAATATGCCCTTGATACCTTTCATGATGCAGGAGCTATGTCTGCAACCCATGATGCCAATGCATGGCCTTCCCATTATTTTGCAGGGCTTCCAGCGCCTAGGGAGGGGGAGAAGGTTATTTTGTGGTTACAGAACAGCCATTCTTTCCTCATTCCTGCAAAAGAGGTCAGCTTGAATGTGATGGGGGAGTCCCCTTCCGTACCCCTTGATAAGGATATTCCTCCTTTTGGAACCTATGCTCTTGATGTAAAAGAATTTTTCCCCAAGGCGCGGTGGCCTCAACAGGTTGAACTCCAAGCAGGACATTATTTTGTGCGGCCCCGTTATGAAGTTATCAACACAAAAGGCTATCGGTGCATGGCCCATGTCAATGTTGAGAGAAATGATCTTAAACCTGACGTTAAACTTAAAGAGTTGAAGAAAGTGCTTGGAAAAGGTTTTATTTTACCGGCCCCGCTTTTTCCAACGGATTCTTATCTTACATCCCTTCTCCCTACACCCATGAGTCGTGAGTTGCAATTTATGCCTCTTAAAGCGCTTGTGTATGACAAGGAGGGGATCTTACAAGGGCAACATGCTTTTGGTAATCTCCCTCGTCATCATCAACAAGCCCTTTTGGTGAATGATATAGCTCATCTAGGACAAGATTATGGGCATGTAGAGCTTGTTTATGATTTTGACGCAGGGGATGAAGCCGATGGATGGCTTCACGCCCTCTTTCGGTATGAGCATAAAAAGCTTGCATCTCAAGCGGAAACAAGCTTTGGGAGCCATATTTTTAATACGGCGCTTACCTATAAGAATGAGCCTCAATCCTATAAGGGGCCTCCTCCAGGTCTTACCACAGGACTTTTTTTAAGGGTAGATGATGAGATAGAAACCTTTTGCCATCTTATCTATCCCACCTCAACGCCGTGGCATACAACATCTGATACAAGCCTTATTCTTTACTCAAAAGAAGGGACTACTCTTGCAGAAGCGTCTCTTAACATTCCTCAAAGTGGGTCCCGTCTTTGGGTCTATCAAGAGACGTTTTCAGCCGCTGATCGAGAAAAAGCGCAGGGCGGCTATGTTATGATTCAAGATAAAACCTGTCGTCTTTTTGGATATCACGGTCTGCGCGATAAAAACGGCAACTTTAGTTTGGATCATATGTTTGGATTTTGAGATTGGAAGGATATGTCTAAAAAACCGTTAATTGGGGTTACGTTTGACTCCCTAGAAACTGACAAGTATGCAGCTTTTCCTTGGTATGGCGTCAGAAAAAATTATTGTGAACGTGTGGCAGAAATGGGGGGTATTCCTTTTCCCCTTATTCATGACCTTAAGCTTGTAGATGCCTATGTCTCTTTACTAGATGGTCTTTTGATCACAGGAGGAGGGCATGACATTAGTCCCACCTATTATGGAGTTGAAAAAATTCACCCCACCGTCACCCTTAAACCCCAACGAACAGCATTTGAGCTTGCGATTGCAAAAGCAGCGCTCAAGAAAAACATGCCTCTTATGGGGATTTGTGGAGGAGAACAGGTGCTCAACGTAGCGCTCGGGGGCTCCCTCATTCAACATATTCCTGACGAGGTTCCTGACTGTTTAGAGCATCAGCAAACACAACCCCGGAATGAATCCTCCCATACGGTAAAAATTTCAACAGGAACGCTTCTTTATAAGATTGTTAAAAAAGAAGAAATCTCTGTAAATAGCGTTCACCATCAAGCTGTCAAAACGCCGGGTCAGGGTGTCGTCGTGAATGCTCTTGCAGCAGATGGAGTCATTGAAGGTATTGAAGTGCCCGCTTATCGCTTTTGCTTAGGCCTTCAGTGGCATCCTGAATTTTCCATTACCAGCCAAGATAAGGCGTTGTTTGTGGCTTTCCTTGAGGCAGCGCGTGGATAAGGGGGAGAGAATTGCTAAGGTTATGGCGCGTGCAGGCCTTTGTTCTCGAAGAGAGGCGGAAGCCTGGATTTTCGAGAGGCGTGTCAAAGTAAACGGAAAAGTTCTGGAAAGTCCTGCTTTTTGTGTGTCGCCTGAGATGTCTATTCTTGTTGATGGAAAGCCGTTGCCCCAAGCGGAAGCCTCTCGTCTTTGGCGGTATTATAAACCAAGGGGTCTTGTGACAACGCATAAGGATGAAAAGGGGAGGCCAACGATTTTTGAGTCCCTCCCTGCGGAACTCCCTCGTGTTATTTCTGTGGGGCGTCTCGATCTTAATAGTGAAGGTCTGCTCCTTCTCACCAATGATGGAGAGCTCGCGCGGCATCTGGAATTGCCTTCCACGGGATGGGTGCGGCGCTATCGAGTGCGTCTTCATGGACACGTGGATACCCTTGAGCTTCAAAAGCTTGAACGCGGGATTACGATTGAGGGCATTCACTATGGCCCTATCACGGCTACCCTTGACCGGCAACAAGGGGATAATGCTTGGCTTACGGTCAGCCTTCAAGAAGGAAAGAATCGAGAGTTGCGGCGGGTTTTTGAATTCCTGGGATGGCCTGTGAGCCGTCTCATTCGCTTGAGCTATGGCCCTTTTCAGCTGGGACCTCTTGAACCTGGTGAGGTGAAAGCGATCCTCCCTAAGGTATTGAAGGAGCAGCTGGGAGAGCTGGGGAAGATCCTTCTTCGGAAAAAGCCGTCAGAGGTAAAAGCTAAGCTAAAGAGGTTGCCTCATGTACACTCCAAAGCCGTTTAACATTACGAACATTAACTGCTTGCATGATTTTATAGAAGCCTATCCCTTTGCCACCCTTGTCAGCCACAAAGTCCCTGATTTTGATGTAACGCATCTGCCTGTTTTGTTTAATCGGGATTGGGGAGAAAAGGGCACACTCTCTTGGCATGTGGCAAAAGCCAACCCTCACGCAACGGCTTTTGACGAGATTAAATCTGCTTTGCTTGTTTTTCATGGTCCACACGCCTACGTTTCACACACATGGTATAAAACAACCCCTAGTGTCCCTACGTGGAATTACGCCGTCGTACATGTCTATGGAGAACCTCAAAAAATTAGCCAAGACTGTCTTTCAGAAGACTTATCCAAGATGGTCAGCCATTATGAGGGGACAGCTTCAGAAAATCACTTGATCCCTGAGCCTTATAAGAATAATCAGCTTGATCATATTGTAGGATTTCGCATGGAAATTTCTCGCATCGAGGGAAAGTACAAGTTGGGACAAAATCGCTCTTCAGAAGACCAAGAAGGAATGCTCCAGGGCCTCCGCAAAAAAAACACGCCAGAGACGCTGAGTTTGGCAAATTTTATTCAAAAGATGCGTGGGTAATATGTTTTAATGATATGATGTTGTTTAGTAACAAGAGGAGTATAACGCATGCTCAAAGAATGGTTTAAAAAGAATATGGGACTTATCGGATCCTTTGGTCAATTATTGTTTTATTTTCAAGCTTTCAATATTTTTTGGTCAAAAAGTGCAGGAGAGGTTTCTCTCTTAGGCTTTACTATTGCCTTTATCTCCTTAAGTTGTTGGTTGCTCTATGGATTAATCATTAAAGATACCCCTCTCATTGTGGCTAATATTACAGGAGTCATTGGAGCTTTGTTGGTGATGATAGGTATTATCACGTATGGATATTAAGTTTCTATAAAGGATAGGGCTGATGTTTTAACATTAAAAACATATGAAAATTTAACAAAGGAGGGTTGAATGGCGAAGAATAGCGTTTCTAGAATTCATCATCGCAATTTTTACGATAACTCTGTTTCTCATGACGGCCTCCATATGTGTTGTTTTTTTAAAGATTCTCGCGCCTTGTTCAAAATAGAAAAAGAGTTCATTCTTGCTGGAATAAATAATAAAAACAAAATAATCTATATTTCTTCTAAAGAAAAACAAGAAACCACTATAAAATTTTTAAGAAGTCAGAAAATAGATCCATTAGTATGGGAAAAAAACGAGCAACTCACTTTTTTCTCAGCTGCAGACGTTTATACTCAAAATGGAAAGTTTTCTTTAGATGCTGCCTTAAAATTCTGGCAGAAACAAACTGACATTGCGCGGAAAAAACAAATCTCTGTCGTTCAGGCGATTGTAGATATGGATTGGATCCTGGAGGCCTTTTCTGATCTTGACGATGTCATTAAATACGAAGCTATGATTACTGAAAATTTAAATCTAAGCCCTAAACTTATGTTCTTGTGTTTGTATGACATGAATTTATTGCCACGCGGTTTTCTTAATAAAGCAATTGAATCTCATCCTTTCTGTAAATACGAAGACGATATTTATCCTAATCCTTATTTTATATCTCCTAAAGAATACCTGGGGCCAGAAAAAGAAGAAAAGTTGTTTCAGCAGAGATCTAGTGAAATAAAGAAACGAAGAAAAATAGAAGAAGAGCTTTTTGGATTATATAAAAAAACAGAAGATTTAAATAATTTTAGTCATATGGTTGCTCATGATATTAAAGAGCCTATCAGACTTGCTAATATACTTAATGATATTGTTTTATTTGAACATCAAAAAGATCTTCCTCTCGTTACTCAAGATTTGATTTCAAGAGTCTCGAAATCTTTGAAAGAAGCTTACGATAGAGTAGAAGGATTGAAAGAGCTTAACACCCATTCCAAGAACGTTCACAAAAAACTTATTGACATTGACGAATCTATTTTAAAAAATATTAAAGAACAAGAACAATATTTAAAAGAAATTGGAGGAGAAATTATATATAGCCCCAATAGTTGTCATTTTATAATGGGAAATGAGGTTTATATTTCACAATTATTTTCTAATATCGTTGGAAATAGCATAAAATATCGAAAGAAAAAATTGCCTTTAATTATAAATGTTAAGATGGAAAGCCGATATGCTGGAAAGATTGATATTAGAATCACAGATAATGGGCAAGGCTTTAATCCTCAGTATAATACACAAATCTTTCGCCCTTTTCGGAGATTGCACCCTTCTTTAGGGTGTGAAGGAAATGGTATAGGATTAACAATATGTCAAAGAATTATGCAAGAATTGCAGGGCGAAATTCTGGCAGAAGGAGAAGAAGGGGTCGGGACAACCGTAATCTTAAGATTTCCTTTGGCCAATAAAAGAAGCAAAGCTGTGGCCTAAGGGCTCTCGGCTTCGTTCCCCGCTAGACACAAAAATTTGATTATTTCATTATGGATTATAGCGGAATTTTTGAATCAAAACCAATTTTTCAATTGGCCATATTAACATACCTGAGGTTTTTATTTCAGCTGCCCAAGTTTTGTCGCCCCCGATCAAGAAGCTCTTGATTTTCGCAGAAAATCTTAGAGTTTCTTGATCGGGGATCTTCTAGACACATAATAAGGGTTGAAATAAGATTCCCCGATGAAGAAATGCTAATGTTTTCCTGCAGAAAACAAAGCATTTCTAGCTCGGGGAGGACATTTAAGGAGAGCTTTAGGAAGATTTACTCTTCCGTTGACCTTTCCTTAGCTTCAACTTCAGGCTCGGCCGGGACGATGGGCTCTTGTTTTTGAGGCACAACCATATTGGCTCCTGTTTTACGGACGATCTTCTCAGCAATACGCGCTTTCTTACCCGTCAAACCACGGAGGTAGTAAAGTTTTGCACGGCGTACAACGCCTCGGCGAACAAGTTGAATTTCAATATTGGGAGAATAAAGCGGGAACACGCGCTCTACCCCTTCGCCGTAGGAAATTTTCCGAACGGTGAAAGACGAGTTAATGCCCGCATTCTTACGAGCAATACAGATCCCTTCAAAGGCCTGGACACGCTCGCGGGTGCCTTCCACAACCTTCACCATGACTTTTAGCGTATCGCCCGCCTGAAAATCAGGGATTTTCTTATTTTCCGTTAATTTGTTGAGCTGTTCTTGCTCAAAGGTTTGTAAAAGATTCATCTTCTTCTCCTTAGGTTAATTGTGTTGATGACTATACTTTTCCCATAAATCGGGTCGTCTTTCGCGGGTAATGGCTTCGGCTTCCTTAAGGCGCCATGCCGCAATTTCTTTGTGATGCCCTGACAGAAGGACATCGGGAACATCTCGCCCCTGCCATTCCCGAGGGCGCGTGTACTGAGGATATTCTAACAATCCCCTTGAAAAGCTTTCGTCTTCTAAGGATGTCTCGTCTCCAATCACCCCTGGAATAAGGCGTAAGACGGCATCTAGAATCGTCATCGCCGCCAGCTCACCGCCCGTGAGGACAAAATCCCCGAGGCTTACATCTTCTGCTTGCCAGGCCTCCAAGACCCGTTGGTCTATGCCTTCATAGCGCCCACATAAGAACACAAAAGGCAGAGAAGAGTCAGCCATCTCGCGTGCCAGAGGTTGGTGAAAGACCCGACCTCTGGGTGTTAAATGAATGAGGCGTGCTTTCTCCTTTTCCATGACAGAAGAAATGGCTTTGTCCACCACATCGGGTCGTAACACCATGCCAGGGCCGCCGCCAAAGCAGGTATCGTCCACTGTTTGATGTTTGTCCTCCGCAAATTTCCTGATATCCACCACATCAAGGGTCCAAAGGTTTTTGTCAAGAGCTTTTCCAAGGAGGGAGTGGCCTAAGGGCCCTGGAAACATCTCGGGGAAAAGGGTAAGAATCGTGATCTTATGAACCATCAGAGTCCCCCTTAATCAATAGATCTCCAACGTCGCTTAAGCGCAGAAAGCCTTCCTTAACATTGACTTCAGGCACTATATCATGGGTAAAGGGAAGCATGGCAAGTTTTCCTTGGTCTGTTTCCACTTCAAGAATGTCTCCGGCTCCAAAATTATAAAGTGCGTGAACTTTTCCACAAGACGTGTTCCGAGAAGACAGAACCCTAAGCCCCATGAGGTCCGCATGATAAAAGGTATCTTCCTCAAGAGCGGGCAAGTGCTGTCGGGAGAGCATGAGCTTGGTGCCTTTCAGGCGCTCTGCTTCATTGCGATCCCTTATGTCCTCCAAAGCCACAACAAGAACATCCTTGTCCTGGGAAAGAACCTTGGTAACGGTATAAGCTTCTTCTCCGCTCTCATTGTAATAAGGGGAGTGCATCTTAAATTCAGAGGGGTCTTCCAAAAAGCACTTGATCTTGACCCGACCTTGGATGCCATGGGGCGAGGTAATGATAGCGGCACAGAAATAGTTAGCATCTTCTGAACCCACTCCCCTAGTGTCATCCCCGCGAAAGCGGGGATCCAGAGAAAGGCTACTGGGTCCCCGCTTTCGCGGGGATGACAGCTGAGAGAATGAGGAGGGCGCTAACATCAGTCCAATTACCTTTTAAGCTGTTGCTTCCTCTGAGGGTTCTGCAGGAGCTTTTTCTGGAGCTGCGTCAGGAGTTTCTTCTGCAGCGACTTCAACAACGGTCTCTTCAGGAGCAGCTTCTTCTGCTGCGGCTTCAGCAACCACTTCTTCCACAACGACTTCTTCAGCAGCGTCTTCTTTAACCTTTGGCGCGGCGGCAGCTTCGGCCGCGGCCTTCCGGGCTTCTTCTGCTTCCTTTACCCTTTCTTGAGCTTTTGCTTTAGGGGCTGATTTCAGGGGTGTGGGACGCATAACGGGCATTTCAATGACGCTTGCTTTTCCTAAGAATAAAGCAACGCGATCTGTGGGTTGAGCTCCAACAGACAGCCAATATTTGATCCGATCAAGATTCAAGCGAACCCGCTCTTGGTTTTCTTGAGGAAGCATCGGGTTGTAACTCCCTACCTTTTCGACAAAACGACCATCGCGAGGGCTGCGTGCATCCGCCACAACAATGTGATAATAAGGGCGTTTTTTTGCCCCAGCCCGTGCCAATCTAATTTTTATTGCCATAGTTCCTTTGTTTCTCCTTTAAAGTTAACGGTGGGGCATCAGCCCTTGTAATCCTTGGCGCAAAAAGCCTTTTTTGCCAAGTTTTTGCATACGCTTCATCATATCGCTCATGTCGCGGTGTTGCTTGAGAAGTTTATTCACATCTTGAACGGATGTGCCGCTTCCCATGGCAATGCGCTTTTTGCGTGAGCCATTGATTAGGCGTGCATCTTTTCGTTCTTGTTTTGTCATAGAACGAATCATTGCGATTTGGCGCTGAATGAAAGAATCATTAACGCCAGCTTGGGTAATCTTGTCTTGAAATTTGTTAATCCCTGGGATCATGCCCATAAGGCTTGAAATTCCCCCCATTTTATTCATTTGGAGGAGCTGGGATTCCATGGCCTCAAAAGTAAAGGCCCCTTTTTGCATTTGGAGGGCAAGCTTTTCTGCTTCTGCCTGGTCCACAGACTCCATGGCCTTTTCAACGAGGCTGACCACATCGCCCATGCCTAGAATACGAGTTGCGATACGGTCAGGGTGGAAGAGTTCTAATTGATCAGGTTTTTCACCTGTGCCTAAAAGCTTCAACGGCTTGCCGGTCACAGCGCGCATGGAAAGGGCGGCCCCTCCGCGAGCATCTCCATCAATACGAGAGAGCGCAATCGAGGTAATGCCAACCTTTTCGTTGAATTCTTTTGCAATAACGACAGCATCTTGCCCTGTCATGGCATCGGCTACCAGTATGGTTTCCGTAGGCTTTGCAAGATTGCGGACAGCCACAACCTCGTTCATCAGATCTTGATCGATGTGAAGGCGACCGGCTGTGTCGAGGATTAAAACATCGTATCCTTCAAGGCGGGCCATTTGAAGAGCGCGCTCCGCAATGGCAAGGGGCTTTTCCTCAGCGAGAATAGGGAGGGTCTCAATATGACACTGCTGCCCCAACGTGCGGAGCTGTTCGCGCGCTGCAGGGCGATAAATGTCGAGAGACGCTAGCAACACCTTTTGTTTTTGTTTTTTTGCAAGGTAATTTCCTAATTTTGCCGTCATGGAGGTTTTGCCCGAGCCTTGCAAACCCACCATCATAATCACAACGGGAGGAGAGGCCTTGAGCTCAATATCAACGACTTCTTGGCCTAAAAATTCCACAAGAGCATCGTGAACGATTTTGACGACCAACTGGCCCGCGCTGATGCTGTGGAGCACCTCTTGGCCAATGGCTTTCTCTTGCACTTGCGCAATAAAGTCTTTCACAACCGGCAAGGCCACATCGGCTTCTAAAAGAGCAATCCGCACCTCGCGCAAAGCAGCCTTTACGTCAGCCTCCGTTAAAGCGCCGCGTCCCTTTAGCCTATCGATGATGGAGCCCAAGCGGCCCGTAAGGGTATCGAACATGATTTACTTCCAGCAAAAACACGCCAGTGCACGCGCCGCGTGGACTGACGTTATGAATTTTGAGGTACTTTAAAGAATAAGCCCTTCTGTGTCAAGAAGGGCTTATTCTTATAATAATTCTGCAGAATATTTTTTGTTTTTCAATGTATTTCATTATCTGTTGATTTCATAATTTTCTCTATTAAATATAATTGACAAGGGATTTCCGAGTGCGCGATGGATCGTTGGCTCAGCATCTATATCTAAATCTTCTTCCGTTTCTATGACAAAGTGGCGGAATATTTCCTTATCAAAAGCTGAGGTTAAAAAGGTAGCCCTATGCTTGCATAAAGCCTAGGATCATTTATCCAGTCTGGTTTGACTTTGACATGAAGAAAAAGATGAACGGGCCTCTCGAGGACTGTTATGAGTTGCTTGCGGGCTGCTTCGCCGATGGCTTTGATTTGCCGACCGCCCTTTCCTAAAACGATAGGGCGTTGGCTTTCTCGTTGTACATAAATGCATTGGGAAATTTTAACGCTCCCATCCTTGAATTCTTCCCATGTGTCGGTTTCAACCCACAAAGAGTAGGGGAGTTCGTCATGAAGGCGAAGGAAAAGTTCTTCTCGTGTAATTTCTGCACTTAACAGTCTTAGAGGAAGGTCGCTCAGTTGATCTTCGGGGAATAACCATGGTCCTTCAGGGAGGGTTTTAGCCCAGTAGGTTTTAATGTCTTGGATGCCGTCGCCCTTGAGGGCAGAAATCATAAAAACCCTGTCAATAAAAGGCCGTGAGAATCTTTCCGCTAAAGCTAAAAGTTGATCTCGAGGAATCAGGTCAATTTTATTAAGAACAAGAACTGCCGTTTTTTCTGTAGAATGAAGGCGTTCTAAAATAAGGTCAGTTTCTTCAAAATTTTTGCGGCTAACATCCACAATAATCATCGTACCGTCTGCATCGCTAAGATTGTCCCAAGCATGACGCACCATGGCTTTTTCAAGGCGCCTTTTGGGGGAAGAAAAAATACCTGGGGTGTCAATGAGGATAATTTGTGCTTCTCCCTGAAGGGCAACCCCTAGAATACGATTGCGTGTCGTTTGAACTTTTGGAGAAACAATGGTGACCTTGCTCCCGACGAGAGCGTTAATTAAGGTTGATTTTCCTGCATTTGGAGCGCCGATGACGGCAACAAAGCCACAGTTAGTGTGAGTCATGACAATACATATTTCCTATGAAGAGAGATCAACTTGTCATGGGGCTGATAAAAAAACAAGAACGATCGTATCCTTAGTTGCTAGAAGATGTTTTCTTTTGCCCCTGTTGCCTTTACGTGAGAGAGTAAATGCCAAACAAAATCGGTTTCCTTATTTTAGGGGGGGCGCTCAACCCATTTATTTTCTTTCTTCCTTATTTTTGACTTGGCCTTCGAAATCATTTAGATTATAAGCCTAACATAAAGCCGGATTAGCTCAGCTGGTAGAGCAACTGATTTGTAATCAGTAGGTCGGGAGTTCGAATCCCCCATCCGGCACCAGTGTTTGTAAGGGTTTTAAGTCCCCTGTCAACCCCCTCAAAAACTTCCGGAAGCATATCGGAAGCAGAAGGAAAAATTTCAGCTTCTTTTATAAGACTCGTTGCTTTCTCATCGAGGACTCTTGTAGACTCAATCTCAAACATAAAAAGAAATGCAGCTCGGTGAGGGGTGGCTCTTGATTCGTTTGAAAGGACGTTGGGCGCGTTTCTTTATGGAATGAGTTTGGCCTTTCTCGGACACCGCATTCAAGTTTGAAGTGAGACACGATTTAAAGCAATTTCAAGTTTGAAGTGCGAATTCCTATAGCATTTTCACATTAAGAACGAATCATAAATGAAGCATCGATGGCATTGTCATGTTCATACCCTCTTTGCTTAAAAGTCTTATAATGATTTTTTAAAGACGCGCATTGATTTTCGATGGGATTAAAGTCAGGAGAATAAGGGGGCAGGTAGAGGAGTGCACAACCCGCTTTCTCTATAAGGTCTTTCGTTCTCCCCCC
>CANGTV010000027.1 GCA_947457015.1 Alphaproteobacteria bacterium
CGCCCAGCCGCAGAGTAACACTTTTTAATCAATGGTTTAATCTCTGAGTCGAAAAATTTCAGAGACACTGGATAAAGACGTTTGTCCATGGAATACCTCTCTTTTTTAAGAGAAATATAACATGAAAATAATTAGCTAACAATGTCTAGAAAAAAAACTTGGGTTGCATGACGGTAAACACTAAGTGGTCTATCCGCTTTAACAAAGTTGCTCAAAAGAGTTTCCTAGAAGCTGACACTTTTCCTTGGCTACTCAACCTTTGTCATCAACTCTATTTTGACAAGGATGGAGCAATACCCCTAAGAGTACGTCTCAACTCATATACGTCTTAACTCGTCTCCTTTCTTTCTCCCTCACTTCTTTTTCATCCTCCTATCCCAAACTTGCCTCGCCACTCTTATAGAAAATGCAATATTTTTTTAACGAGATATAAAATATCGTAAACATGATTGGAAACTGGCGAGAGATCGTCTCGATATAGAAGTTGAGGGGTTTGCCTGTCTACTCTTGTTATTCTAGCAGAAGATCGTGTCAGTATCTGAAGTTAAGGTATCGCTACTCTTGACATCAACTATACTTCTTAGCGTCCCGAATTTATTTCGGGATCTCAGAGATGCTGAAACGAATTCAGCATGACAGCGTTTGTTTCTGGATTCCCGCCTGCGCGGGAATGACATCGGAGGGTAACCTTAATAAGATAACTTCAAGTACGAAGAGTATATGTTGATCACAAGAACGAGGGTAAATTTTGTAATTCTCTCATACCTCCCTAACGTGGCAGTGCTTTTTGTTCAACCTCAATCGCCCCCTCAATAAGGCAACACAAGGGACGCCTTAAGGCCTCCGTGTTCTAAGGAAGAAGAGAGGATAATATCTCCCCCGTGGCCTTGGGCAATATCCCGCGCAATGGTCAGGCCGAGGCCGACTCCTCCCGTGGCAATATTGCGAGATGAGTCCAAGCGAAAGAACGGCTTAAACACTTCTTCAATCTTTTCTTCAGGAATTCCAGGCCCATCATCCTCAACGGAAATGATAAGATAGTCTTTGTCGGTGAAGGCTTTGACCCACACCGCATGGCCATAACGGGTAGCATTATTAATAAGGTTCATCACACAGCGCTTTAAGGCTTGAGGCTTAATGTACATAACAGGAAGAGGACGAGACGTGTAATGCACACCCGTTTGAAGATCTGCGCGCCCCTCAATCGCATCCTGCAGAAAGTCATTCATATTTGTCTCGCATGTTTCTTCAAGACCCTCTCCGCGTGCGAAGGTTAAATAGCCTTCGAGCATTTTGTTCATTTCTTCAATGTCTTTTTGAAGGCCATCAACTTCGGAAGAAGGCGCCATCATAGCCAACTGAAGACGCATACGGGTTAAGGGAGTTCTTAAATCATGGGAAACGCCTGCCAGCATATCAGCCTTTTGAGTCAATTGGCGCTGAAGACGTTCTTTCATCATCATAAAAGCGCTGGTAAGTTTGCGAATTTCAATGGCGCCCTCAGGCTTAAAAGTTGGAAGAGAACGTCCCTTTCCAAATCGATCTGCAGCAATAGCCAAACGCCGCAAGGGTTTGACTTGATTGTGCATAAAAGCAACTGCAATTAAAAGAAAGATGGCGGATGTAATGGAAACCCACATAATAAAAAGAAAAAAACTTTTACTGCAAAGGCGGTTAAGAGGAGTGATAAATTTTAAAACCCCCCCCTTAACTCCAGTTTCAATATGAATCTCTCCTCCCTTTATATTAAAAGTATATGGAATAAAGAGTTGATCCTTCAAAGCCATATCAAGAACTGTATCCTTCAGATCTTCCGGCACAGAAGACTCAATTGCTTTTTCAGGCACAAAATCCATCCTTAATTTAAGGAAGTTTCCTGTCAAAGACTTGTAAAACGTTTCTTGATCAGGGGCTTGTGTATAAAGCTCTATGGCAGCGCCCACTTCGCCTGCAATGTTTCTGGCCAGCATTTTAGTAACCCTTTCCCAGTGAGAATCCAGGAAAACATAAGCTGCCACGCCTTCTATAAGGATAAGAGGAAGGACTAAGATAAGGAGTGACCGCCCAAACATACTTTTAGGAAGGTACGCTTTCAAAGCCTTAAAGGGGTGTTTCAAAAAATAATTCATGCATCTGGAATGAGAATATATCCCTTCCCTCGTATGGTTTGAAGATAGCGGGGGATTTTTGGATCATCTTCAATTTTTCGCCTGAGTCGTGTGATTTGCACATCAACGGTTCGTGGGTTTAAGTCTCCCTCATATTCAGTCACAAGATCATCCCGCGTAAGGGTTTTTCCCCGATGACGCGCGAAAATCTTCAAAAGGTTGCTTTCTACCGTTGTTAAAGAAATAGGCGTCGTCCTCCGCATTAAGCGATTGGATTGCAGGTCATAATTCACCTCTCCCATAGACAAAGAAGAGGAGCCCTTTAAAGACTGACTGCGTCGTAAAATAGCTTGAATACGCAGCAAAAGTTCCCGGGGGTCAAAGGGTTTGGAAAGGTAATCATCACCCCCTCGTGTGAGTCCTGTAATGCGATTCTCTGTTTCTCCCATCGCTGTCAGGAAAAGAATGGGCACATCTTTAAGGCGAACAGGACCCTTTCGGATAAAGTCTGCTAAGGAAAACCCATCTTCTTCCGGCATCATGACGTCCAAAATGATAAGATCAAACAGGAAAAGATCTATAAGCCCTCGGGCATGCTCTGCCTCTCGCGCTGTTGAAACAAAAAAACCATTGTCCACCAGAAACTTACGCAAAAGATCACGCAAGCGTTCATCGTCATCGACCAATAAAATATGCGGCTTCATCATTGTCATAGGTGCAGTATAAAGTATCTTTCTAATTTTTCCATAGAGATCGCGTTCTACATATGGTATCAGACAAAACCAAGTACAAGATCAAGAAGGAGGTAGGTATGGCAGACTATGATCTCATCGTCGTTGGGGGTGGCCCAGGAGGATATGTGGCTGCAATCCGTGCAAGCCAACTAGGGTTTAAAACAGCCCTTATTGAAAAGGAGCATCTCGGGGGAATTTGCCTCAATTGGGGATGTATTCCCACAAAAGCGCTTCTCCGCTCTTCCGAAATCAATCATCTTTTGCATTCTTTAGAAACCTATGGCTTTAAAGCGGATAATATCTCCTTTGATTTTAAAAAAGTAATTGAACGGTCCCGCGCTATCGCCACACAACTGGCAACCGGGGTCAAGCATTTGATGAAAAAAAACAAGGTTACGGTCATTGACGGCACAGCCCAAATCAAGGGACGGCAAGGCTCTGAAATTGAGCTCAGCGTAAATCAAAAGGACGTTCTTAAGGCGTCTCATGTTATTTTAGCAACAGGGGCGCGTGCCCGCTCCCTCCCTGGCCTTGAATCCGATGGAAAACTTATTTGGACCTATAAGGAAGCCATGACACCAGAGACAATGCCAAAATCCCTTCTTGTGATTGGATCAGGGGCCATTGGTATTGAGTTTGCAAGCTTTTATCGCTTGATGGGCGCTGAGGTCACTGTTGTGGAAGTTCAAGATCGTATTCTTCCCGTGGAAGACAAAGAAATTTCAACATTGGCTCAGAAATCCTTTGAAAAGCAAGGAATCAAGATCCATGTCAATTCCACCACAAAGGCCTTGAAGAAAAACAAGGATTCCGTCACAGCTACCCTAGACATTCAAGGGAAATCTCAAGATATCACTGTTGATCGGGTTATTTTAGCCATTGGAATTGCAGGAAATACAGAAAATCTTGGCCTTGAAAAAACAAAAGTTAAAGTAGAAAAAGGCCACATTGTCACCAATGAGTGGTGCGCCACCGCTGAACCCGGCATTTATGCGATCGGAGATGTAGCCGGCGCTCCCTGGCTTGCCCACAAAGCCAGCCATGAAGGGGTTTTATGTGTTGAAAAAATCAAAGGCCTTTCTACAGCCCACCCCATGAAAAAAACCAATATTCCCGGCTGTACTTATAGTTATCCTCAGATTGCAAGCGTCGGGTTAACTGAGGAAGCCGCCAAAGCGGCAGGAAAACAGGATCTGAAGATCGGGCGATTCCCTTATCTTGCCAATGGCAAAGCCCTTGCTATGGGAGAAACGGAAGGATTGGTTAAAACAATCTTTGATGGAAAAACAGGAGAACTCTTAGGCGCTCATATGATTGGAGCTGAAGTGACAGAACTTATCCAAGGCTTTTGCTTAGCCAAAACCCTTGAAGCGACCGAGCAGGAAATTATGGAAACCATCTTCCCTCACCCTACTCTCTCGGAGATGATGCATGAATCCGTTCTTGATGCTTTTGGAAAAGTGATTCATTTTTAGGCGCTCGAAAACCTGTGCTGTCATCCCGAACCTTTAGTCCCGGGCTTGACCCGGGATCATTTCGGGATCTTACTCAAGAATTTAAGGAGAAAAGCAATGTCCCTCAAGAAATTAACCTCCCTCACCTTTCTTCTTATTTTTACATTTTCTTCGTTAACTCCTTCTTTTTCGATACCTCCAGAAGATGAGAAAAAAAATATATTAGCGCAAAGAAAAACATCTGACCCTGTGGATAAAGAAAAAGCCCCCCTTCGTGTACAAGACATACGCAGGCCTGCCCCTGATTTTTGGCAAAGCATACCAATTGAGGAGTTTCACCAAGCTCCATGGCAATATCAATGCCTTTATGTTCTTTACAACCTTTGCTGTGGGTGTTGTAGGGCGCTTGGGTAATTTAAAGGAACCGCATTTTTTCTTCTTTTTCAGCTTTCAGTTCTTTTTCTTCTTTTTTACTAAGACTCCTAAAATAATATTTGTTAACACACTGAAGATCAAGGATTTCTTCTTCCCACTCCCCATTGTCTACTAATCTGGTCGTAGTCGGTGTCTTAACTTTCCACTGCATGGCGCCATCCACTGCTTTACAGAGCCAGAAGCTAATTCTTATGTTTTTCTCACCTGTTTTAAATTTAGCCAAGGCACTGTATTCAAACAAAAGACAGCCTCCTTCTACTCCAATGCCTGTTGGGCCTTGAATTTGAGGAGAATCTGTCAAACAAGCTAGTACATCTTTATCTTGGATTTTAAAACCTGTTTTATGGGAAATGCTTGAAGACGTAATTTCTAATTCATTTGCAACAGGAAGAAATTAATTTTACTGCTTTAGTTTCCGAGATAAAACTTACTAAGATTGAAAAAATTATTAATATTTGTTTCACGCGCTTCTTCTCCTTTTACTCACACTCTTACTTTACAATTTATTGTCACAAAGCATTAAGCTAACCTAAAAAATTTATAATCATGTATATCTATATTTTCAATGGCTGAACTCAAAGTTGATATGCAACTGGTTTGAAGCAACTATCAAAAATAAATATTTTGTTAATAGGTACGCGTTATCCTAAAAGTATAGGATAATTATTAACAAAAAGTATTTGTGTTATGCGTGATTCGATAACGTTCTTAAATCAACCCTTTGAAGAAGTCCAAAACTTACTCAAAAGCTCACGAGATTACATCAAATGGCAAGCTCCTTTAGATATCCAAGAAACGGACCCTACAAAGACAGCTCAAATTACCCATGAGGCCCTCCGCATTGTGATGCGGTTAAGCCAAATTACGGCATGGCTCACACTACAAAAAGCCATCCAACAAAGAGACCTCTCGTTTGAGGAAAGCCTTTCTAAACAATATCATGTTTTGCGCGGGAAAGCCTGTCTTGATAGGGGGTCTGAACTGGATCCGGACCTCCCTCCTCGCCTGCGCGACCTTCTGCGAACTAGCCGACTCCTTTATGAAAGAATCCTAAGACTTAACGAGCTCTCTCATAGGCACGCCCCTTCGGCTAGGACAATAAAGAAAGAAAAGACAATACGGGCTGTTTGAGAAGGGTATTCTTATGCTAAATCCCTATCGCATTGGTAACCTGCAAGGAGAACTGGAAAAAAGTAACTTCAAGAACAAGGAAGCATACATAGACAATATATAGAGTTGACATGTTTCCCCCATTGTCATCACCTGCTGTGGTGGACATCCAAGAAATAACTGGGTTCCCGCCTACGCGGGAATGACATTTATGGAAAGTGAATGAAGCATTTCCAACCTAATTGACTTTCTCTCCTGCCAGCCTTCATTTGCATTTACGATATTTTGTATCTCTTTAGAAAATATCGTATTTTCCATGAGAGTGGGGGGCAAGCGCAGGAGGATGGAGGTGAACACTCCACAGGGTAAGTCCCACGGTTTTATGCGCGTACAAATGAATGAGAGAAAGCGGGGATGAGTTAGAACGTATACCTATCCAAGTTAAAAGTATGGACTTTTGTTGCAATTCTTCCATTGTCATCAAATATGGTGAGGACAAAAGAGAAGTTCTCTTAATACATTACTTGAGTCGATAATGGTTTTGTATCACCTACACATGTGCCTCAAAATTTGGCTTGTTGAAAACCCTGGACGTCGATTAACGACCGCAACAACCTGAGCGCCTACAATGGCCGCTTGTTTTTCTTTCTCAACCCGATAAGGATCCCCCTCCGTAATCGCAATCACAGACGGACGGATCCTCTCAACAAGCTTTAAATAATCCTTATAGCCATCCATAGAAGGAAGCATGATCACTGCATCCACCATATTCATATGTGAAAGCAGCTCTGCGCGTTGCGCTTGGGTATGAACTGGCACACGCTGTTTATATTTCTCAATAAATGCATCGGATTCAATAGCAATGACAAGATAATCCCCATGAGTCTTCGCAGCTTTAAAAAAACCAAGGTGCCCGTAATGAATGACATCAAAGACACCCCCCACAAGCACGACCTTCTTTCCAGCAGGAATGGCGGGCATTTGATCCGCATAACGTCCAACAATAGCCGTGTGTTGCGGAAGAGAATATTGAGTTTCTAAGGATTGACACCCCGCCAAGACCTCAGAGATCAACACGATGAGGAAGTTTAAAGAAGGAATAGGGAATTTTGTCATGGATTCTTTTTATAAGATTTTTTGTAATCCGTTAAGCCTTTATTAACTCCTTTCTGTCACTTTGTCTTAAAAGAAAAAGAATAACTACCCCCGGCGAACCTTATCCACTCGCCGCACCTCCACATAAAACGCTCCTGTCCCTCCATCCTGCAATTTTGCAGGATGGTGGAGGGACGCGACAAAACGGCGCAAAGGCGTTTCTTGTAACCATCGTGGCACCTGACGACGCAGTGTATTTTCTGCGCTCATGGATCCTTTTCCTGTAATCACCAACACCGTTTTGATCCCCTTTTCTTGAGCCACCCTTAAAAAGCGCTCCAACCCTTCATACCCTGTGTGAAGCGTTAATCCATGCATATCAAAACGTGCTTCAATTTTAAGGCGACGCAGCTCTTTTCTCCCCAAAGAGGGCGGAGGTGGGGGGAGAGCGGGGGCAGCTATTTTCTTAACTTTAGGGACAGGTTTTACAACCGGTGTTTCAGGCGGCGGAGATTTTTCAGCCAACTCCTCACTATTGTGTGCGTCTTGAGATAGAGGCGTCACATCCCGTGTGTTGAGCTGCCACAGGCGCCGCTCTTCAGGAGTTAGTTTCTTGGTCACGATTGTGCAAATCTTTAAGGGCTTTTTCACAAATGCCCCATGGTTTCCAGGAACATCCCGCACAGGCTTGATGAAAGGCCTCCACCGTCATGTGCTGTTTAAGGAGGTCTTTTCCCCTGCGCCAGCTCAGCCTATCTCCAGGTTTTATCCCCAGGATTTGACTGTGCCGCTGATCGAGGCCTTGAATTTTTTCTTCCCTATCACATTCCGTTTCGCCTTGGTGAGGACACGCCCCACAAATAGAATCTCTTGCGGGAACAACCTCTATGGAAAGCTCTTCATTTTCCTGAAGAGCTTTCACAATCTTTTCATAATTTTCAATAAAATGGGGAGAATACCCCTTCCCCTGAAACCCAAGGGTACAGAGGAAGTGGTGAGGTCTAAAAGAAAGGGTCATGCACCACGGGTATGACGAAGGATTTGCAAGGCTGTGCACAAAAGGCCAGCTTTCACAATGCCAGGCAAAACAAAGGGCACAACTCCATGATAAAAGGCATTTTCAAACCCAATAAGATAGCTGAGCCAAATAACGCCACATGTGTACACAACAAGCGTTCCAGAAAGGGTCAATGCCACATCAGAACGCCAGGAGTTCAAAGAAAATTTTTGTTTAAGCATGGGCATGAGATAAGCGATAATCACAAACCCCGCCAAGTACCCCCCAGTCGGGCCAACAAGCTTCACAAGTCCGCCTGAAAACCCTGCTAACACAGGAACCCCTGCAGCGCACAACCCAAGCCACAGAACGATAGATTCCACGGCGCGCCGGGGAGAATAAGTCAACCCAATGAGCATAACAGCAACTGTTTGCAAGGTAATAGGCACAGGCTTAAGGGGAATTTCAATTTGGGACGCTGCAAAAAGGAGAAGCACTCCCCCAAAAACAACCAGAAGTTCATTCCACACTTTAGATTTTAACTTTATATCTGTAAAAGATCTCATGTTTATTCCTCCATTCACAGTGGGTGGATGGATATCCTACACGACTCGTTTTGTTTTGCCTACCCCCGGTCGATGGCCTATAATAAGAAGCTGTACTCATGGGTATTGTTTTTATCCTGATTTGTCATCCTCGACTTAAAAGTTCTTGATTTGCAACGCAAATCTTAGAACTTTTTGATCGGGGATATTGGGTAAGCACCCGGAACTTTCGACAAGATCCCCGACGAAGAAAGGCTAATGTTTTCCTTCAGAAAACAAAGCATTTCTAGCTCGGGGATGACAAAAAACCGCAAACAATAACGAGCATGAACTACATATAATAAAAGCGAGGACTAGCATGCGCATAGTTGGTGGAAAATTTAGAGGAAAGAAAATTCTCTCGCCCCTTTCAGATAACACACGTCCCACGTCTGATCGCGTGCGAGAAATGATCTTTAACGTCCTCCTCCACAATCCTGCCTTTGGCCCCTCTGTCCTTATTGATAAAGCTGTCTTAGACGTATGTGCTGGCACTGGAGCCTTAGGACTCGAAGCGCTCTCGCGAGGTGCTAAATCTGCCACTTTTATTGAAAATGATAGGACGGCTCTCTCTATTTTGCGGGCGAATATAAAAGATTTTGAGGCTTCTTCTGCTTGTATTTTAGAGAAAGACGCACAGCACCTTGGAAAAGCTCCCTCTCCTTTTGACCTTGTTTTCTTAGATCCTCCCTATGGGCAAAACCTTATTCTTCCCACCTTAATCCAACTGTCCTCCCAAGGGTGGCTGTCTCCTGAGGCAATTGTTGTGATAGAAATAGGAAAAAATGAAGACGTGCCCTCTCTTCCTTTTCTTTCCTTTACAACAGAACGGACATCAGGTATTACTAAAGCTGTATTCAGCAAATACACACAAATCTAGAAAATATTAACGATTCTTAAATTGATATTCGTGTATTCTATAAGTATACGCACACAGTGGAGGTGTTATATGTTAACAGAAGAAGACGTCCGCAAGAAAGTAAAAGCTTTAAAGCGCTTTTATATGGACATAGTTAATTTTCTGCTCGTCAACTTTGTCTTAATCATGATCTGGTGGACATTCGACAAAACAGGAACCTTTTGGCCCAAATACGTTATTGTGGTGTGGGGGATTGTTCTGATTTTCAAGGCGTCTCGCATGGGATTGATGCCCCTTCTCTTTCATCGCACCTCTTTTTTCAATGAGAATTGGGAAGAAAAAAAAGTAAACGAGATGATGCGTCGCCACAGCATTCACCGCAAGGCTCCTTCCAACTCAGATAAGAAAAAAAAGTAGAAATTTGCCTCTCTTCTTCTATGAGGGATGGACAAAAAGGAAATTTTTATCTATAGAGCTAGCTGATGGGCCCAGATAGCTCAGTTGGTAGAGCAGAGGACTGAAAATCCTCGTGTCGGTGGTTCAAATCCGCCTCTGGGCACCATCCATATTGAGGCGGAGTAGCTCAGTTGGTCAGAGCAGCGGAATCATAATCCGTTTGTCGGGGGTTCAAATCCCTCCTCCGCTACCATTATCAGGAGGTTATCATGCGTCTCTTCCTCGCTATATTCCTACCCTTCGTTTCCTTCTTTACAATCGGTCGCCCTCTTGCGGGCCTCATTTGCCTTGTTTTGCAGTTCACGATCTTAGGATGGATCCCAGCAGCTTTATGGGCCGTCTATTCAGTAAGCCAATATGAAACAGATAAAAAAATAGAAAAATCCCACCGCCATTCTAAAAAAATTCATTAGATTTACCAAAGGCTTACATCTGATTTTCCCTTTAAAAAAAATTTAATTTCACCTCTTCCTCCCTATAGTAAAGAAATTATTAACTTTCTGAGGTTATTATAGAATATATACATAATGATTTTATTTAATGGAGGGTGTTATGAAAATCAAAATTTTGTTTATATTAATAGTATCAGTTTGTTATTTAATAGAAGTAAGGGCTGAAGCACAAGAAGTGGCTACACCATTAACGCCTAAAAGTGAAAACTCTTTTCAAAATACTCTTAAGCATTTGAAAGAAAATCATAAATACAACACTATTTTTGACAGTGACTATAATGTTCCACAAAGTATGTGGAACTAACTAAAAAGAAAGGATCTAACAATGACTCTTCATTCTAAGACACTTATTTTAACCGCCTTAAGCGGCTTTCTCCTGGTAAGCTGTGCGCCTCAAAAAAAAGAGGAAGCCCCCCTTCCTCCTGCAGAAGCGCCCTTAACACAACCTGGAGAGGTTTCTCCATCAGAAACACAAGGCCTTACTCCAAATCAGGTGGACGAGCTTAAAATCGACGAAGATAACGTGGCAAATCCTTTCCCGGGATAATATTTTAGAAGATGGACTCATGGGTATTGTTGTTTATCCACTCGAAGGTGCTGCAAAAGTATAAATAAGCATGTCATTCCCGCCTTCGCGAGAATGACATTGCGGGCATTAACTAAAGCCTTATATGTTACCCTTTTGATAGTGGTTTAGTATCCAACACCAACACCTTCCCCCCTCACTGAACCGTATACCATGTTGCGCGCCCCTTACCGTGTCGGAGCAAATACTTAGACTCCACAAGCTCTTGAAGATGTTTCTTGAGCGTACTGCGATTCCCTCCCGTTATGGTTTCAAGGTCACGCACCGAGAGTCTTCCATGCTGTTGAATAAGGTCGATGATCGTCGCAGAGAGCTCTGGCATCTGGAATGTGAGTATCTTTTCGCGCGCCACCTTTTTTTCTAATAAATTTTTCTGTTTTTTCATGGATCTCAGAAAAAACAAAAGCCAAGGCGTCCAGTCGGGGTGTCCTTTTTTTAAGGTTTGCTGGGTCCTTCTTAAGGACAAATAATAACCTTCCTTGTTGGCTTCAACAACGCTTTCAAAGGAACTATAGGGAACATAAGCATAGCCAGATTTGAGCAACAACAAAGTCGTCAGTATACGCGACAAGCGCCCATTTCCATCTTGAAAAGGGTGGATGCTCAAGAAGACAACAACAAAAATTCCAGCAATCAACAGAGGATGAAGCGTTTTTTCTTCGAAAGCCTCACGGGTCCAAGAAATAAGCTCTTGCATCCTCAGCGGCGTTTCAAAAGGAGTTGCTGTTTCAAAAATAACACCCAAGCTCTTTCCATCTGCATCAAAGGCTTCAACGTGATTCGGTAATTTCTTATAGTCTCCTCGATGACGCTCATCCTTATCAGAATATTTCAACAACCAAGCGTGTAATTGCTTAATGGTATTTTCCGTTAAAGGGATAGCCTCAAATTTTTCAAAAATTTCTTCACATACGAAGGCATAACCCGCGACTTCTTGTTCATCCCGAGATTTAAAGGAATAGGTTTCAATGCGAGAGAGCAATCCCTCCACCTCACGGTCAGACAGTTTTGACCCCTCAATACGCGTAGAAGAGCCGATACTTTCTATGGTTGCGACTTTCCGTAAAGCATACAAGCGATCAGGGGTAAGCTTGCCCAGCAGTTGCCAAGCGCCTTTGAATTCATCTAGTTCAGCAACCATTTGAAGAATTTCTGGAGTAATAACAATATCTTCAGACTTAATCATAAATTTAATATCCGTAGTTTTATCCGATTGTATCCGATTAGAGCATCCATTACCAATACACTTCACTGTCATCCCGAATTTATTTCGGGATCTCGTGTCAATAAGATCCTGAAACAAGTTCAGGATGACAGTTATGAGTTGTTTAAGAACTGTTGTGGGTTATTTAAGAATCGTACCACGAACCCACCAAAGTCTATCTATACATGCGATACAATCGAGGGCCAAATCTTGTGGAAAGCTCACGAGAAATAGTGCCGCTTGCTTGAGCGAGAACGTCAAGGGTGAGGGTTTCATTGACGAGTTCTGCCCATCCTCCCACATAGCAGAGAGACTCCGGAATATCTGTCACATCAACAACCGTATAATCCATGGAAATCCTCCCCACAACTGGGGCCTTAAACCCTTGGATGTCGACAACTGCATTATTGCTTAAGCGACGATCATACCCATCGGCAAAGCCAATCCCAAGAGTCACTAATTTACTTTCTCGGCTTAAAAGATGAGTCGCCCCATAACCAACACTTTCTCCCTTGTGAGCGGTACGAATTTGCAAGATGCGCCCGAGCACCTTTAGACAAGCCTCAAGAGCGGGCTTGTGCACAGGAGGCGCATAAAGGCCAAACAACCCCTTGCCAGGACGCGCCACATCATAATGGAAAGATGGATCTAAATAGATCCCTCCCGTATCTGCAAGACTTGCTTTCATCTTTGGCAAACGTTTTAGAAAACTTTCGAATAAGTGTTTTTGCCCTTCATTAAGAGGGTCATCTGCTGCATGAGAAGAAACAAGATGACTCATCACAAACTTTACATCAAGACACTCTAAAAGAGAGAGCGATTTAAGGAGCTTTTCCACATCTCCTCGATCAAAACCGTTCCGACTCATGCCAGTATCAATATGCAAAACACAGGGAAGTTTTCGTTCTTGTTTTTGGGCTTCTTTTGCCCAATTTTCAACCATTCCAAAATCATTCAGAACGGGGGTCAAGGCCTTCTCTACAAAAAGAGCTTCTGTTCCGGGAAGAAGACCTGACAACACATAAATAGAAGGATCTTTAAGCTGACTTCTTAAAAACAACCCTTCTTCAAGATGGGCCACAAAAAAGTGGTGACAGCCCTCTTGAGAAAGGATAGGAGCAATTTTTTGTATTCCAAAGCCATAGGCATCCGCTTTTAAAACAGCCGCACAGGCACTGGAAGGCAGCATCCCTTGAAGGGTTCTGTAATTTTGGACAATGGATTTTGTATCAATCTCCAAAACCCCTGTGAGATGGGGGAGAAGAGAGCATTCCTGCGAAACAAGATCAGGGAGTGTATGAGACGTTGCTGCTTTTTCAAATAACATGATTTTTACAATTGTCGGTCATGCTGTTGGATGTACTCCTCAGCAGCTTTTTGTAAAAAGGTAGACCTTTCGAGCCCTGTTTTCTTTCGAAACATATCAACTCGATTCAGTATTTGAACAGGAAAAATAACATTAAAATGCTTTAATTCTTTATAAGACTCTATGATATGTTCATTTACAGAAATTGGGATGAGCTCTCCTTCTAAATCCTTCAATTCCTCATGGGTAGACGGGGCTTTAATAAAATGAGTCTCAGCGTGAGCTAGCCAAGCAACAAGCACATCTTCTGCATTTTGTATAGCATCCTCCCAATCTTTCCCAAAGGTTACACACCCCTCTAAGTCGGGAAACGTAACCTCTATGGCTTCTTCTGTTCTGTTAAAAAGTGCGTAATAGTGTTTCATTACTTTTCCTCTAACCGTGCAGCTTTTAGGCTTCGGTTGTCATCCTCGACATAGAAACTCTTGATTTTCGGAGAAAATCTTAGAGTTTCTTGATCGAGGATCTTCTAGAGACACAAATAAGGGTTGAAACAAGATCCCCGATAAAGAAGTTCTAAGATTTGCTTTGCAAATCAAGAACTTTTAGTTCGGGGATGACAAGGAAAGAGTAAAAAAATAAATATAAAAAGTCAAGTATTTTGATACTATTCAAGCCTTAGAGGCTTCTGATCGAATTACTCCCCATACCTCCCCAACCTCTCCGTCAAGAGATCAAAGAACCCTTGAACATTGACTTCATTCATCACATACGCATTAGGCTCTAAACCCAGCTTTCCATACCAATCAACTGTGGATCGCCCCGCCATAATAGTTGGTGAAATATCAATCTCAACATACGCATGACGCCCTTTATAAAGATCTGGATTAATAAGGTAAGCAATGACATTGGGATCGTGCAACACACCGCCCGCAACGCCTGGCTCCAAAAATGCATTGGGGCGATAGTAATGGGACAACATATCTACAACGGCCTGAGAGACGGAGGTATTCATTGCCCCAACTGTTTGCAGCCACGCTTCTGACGTTTGTGTTTGACGTGTTACATCAAGCCCTAACATGACAATAGGAACATTGGACGTAAAGACAACATAGGCTGCTTGAGGTTCATAATAAAAATTATATTCAGCGGCTGGACTTATGTTCCCAAGCCCAATGGATCCTCCCATGAGCACAATCTTTTCGATTTTTTCCTTTATGCGCGGCTCCATAATGAAAGCACAGGCAATATTCGTAAGAGATCCCGTAGGGACAAGCGTAATTTTTTCAGGAGAATCCAACAAAGTTTTGATAAGATAGCTTACCGCATCCTCAGGTTGGAGCGGCATCGTCGGCGGCGGAAGTTTACACCCTCCAAGCCCCGTTTCCCCATGAACATCCGTCCCCACATAGGTGGAAGGCGCCACTCTTGAAAAAAAAGTACGCGAACATCCTCGAAAAATCTTCATATCTTTTCGACCCGCTAGCTCACAAATTCGACGAACATTCGCTTGCGTTAGATCAACAGAACAATTCCCAACAACTGTTGTTATGCCTAAAAGATCAATCTCTTCAGGTGACGCCATTGCGAGCAAAAGGGCAACTGCATCATCAAGGCCAGGATCGCAATCCATAATTATTTGGGTTTTTGTCATGGAGTTTCTCCTCCGTAACGCGCTAAAAGCCCCAGAAGAAGATCAAAGAACCCTTCCACATTCACTTCATTAAAAACATGGGCATTGATGTGCAAGCCTCTCTTATGCCACCAATCCACAGTTGCACGCCCTCGTGTAAGGCTAAAGGACGTATCAATTTCTACGTGCACATCTTTTCCTTTGAAAAGAGAGCGATTGAGGAGATACCCAATGACACATGGATCATGGAGAACCCCTCCTCCCACCTCAAAGTACTTCATGTCATACTCCCGAAAGGCATGAAGCATGGTCAAAACAACTTGCGTCACAGGATTTTCCAAGCTCTTAAGATGTGCTAGCCAATCAAGAGATGTTACCACCTGATGCGTTACATCAAGCCCAATGGTCGTAATTTTTTTTCCACACGTATAGAGGATATGAGCCGCCTCCGGATCGGCATAAAAGTTATACTCCGCTGCGGGCGTAATATTACCCAAATGCATGGAGCCTCCCATGGTCACAATTTCTTCAACATTGTCCAAAATACGAGGCTCTCTCACAATGGCCAGGGCAATATTTGTCAACGGACCCGTTGTGGCCAAGGTCACCTTTTGAGGAGATGTCATCAAGGTTTCAATCAGAAAATCTACCGCATGAAGAGGTTGAAGTGTCATGGCGGGGGGTGGAAGTATTACTCCTTTTAGCCCCGTCTCCCCATGAACAGCGTCCTCAAGCGCCAGAGACCGCAGAAGCGGCCCGGGACAGCCTGCATAAACTTTAACGTCTCTCTTCCCTGCAAGCTCACACGCCTTAAGAGCATTCTCAGCCGTGTAGTGTAAGGGAACATTCCCTCCAGAAACCGTAATGCCAAGAAGATTAAAGCGCTCAGAAGCCGCAAGAATCATTAAAATAGCAACGAAATCATCAACACCGGGATCACAATCAAGAATCAAAGGAAGGGGTGCGTTCATATAGTCATGCCATCAAGGAAATAAAGCCTGCCTACACCTACCCCATTCTCTTTTCCTTCGCAAGGAAAGATTGTAGAAATAGAGCTCTTGTGGAGTCAATGCTTATGGATGGGGTATGATAGCAATGATTGTTAAAAGGGCGTTGTTGATATTCCCTTCTTGTCATCCCCGCGAAGGCGGGGATCCAGGAATAAACTACACTATCATCCCAAATCTTTAGTCCCGGCCTTGAGCCGAGATCACTCGGGATCTCTTTTGAGAAAAGATGCTGAAACGAGTTCAGCATGACAACATTTCTCTGGATCCCCGCCTTCGCGGGGATGACAATGAGAAAATTGCAATGCAGACTTTACTTTAACTGCCCTTTTGATGATTCAAGCAAGCCTTTCTTAACGCGTTTTAAGGCCTCTTCATTCTCAAATAGCCATTTTTCTTGAAGGGGAATCTCACCATAAGGTGAGAATATGAATGTAAATGGGATATTACATATATCCCACATTTACTCCCCCTTAAGAATCTTCTTCATTAACGTCGGCAATGCATACTTTTTGAGGTCTTGCGGCATCACCCAAATCCCTTCAAAAGCTCTTATATCTTTATGAGGACACACATCCACCTCCAGATGAAAGTGAGTAAAAGTATGGCGCACTCGGCGCCCTTTCTTTTCATGTGGTATTTCTTCCCAAGGCGTTGTGGGCACTTCCATCATCCCTCCTAACAACCCCTGAGGAGGACGCTTTCGAAGTAAAATCGCCCCATCGTCTCGCTTCAAGATAAAGGCCGTTGTATAGCGCGTGGGAAGCTTTTGTTTTGGGGCCATCTGAGGAAAATCCTCCATCTTCCTCAGAGCATAGGCTCCACAGTCTTGTTGAAGGGGGCACGCAGAACACAAAGGACTTTTCGGGCGACAAATCAAGGCCCCCAGTTCCATGAGGCCTTGAGTGAAGTCCCCACACCTCTTTTCGGGTAAAAGAGGGAGGAGCTTTTCTTTCACGTCTTTTGCAGGATTAACCGTTGTGATAGCAAAATATCGACTTAAAACACGCACCACATTCCCATCAACAGCAGCCGCTTTTTGACCAAAGGCGATGGAGGCTATGGCCGCTGCTGTATAAGGGCCAACACCTGGGAGCTTTGAAAGTTCTTCTTCTGTAACAGGGAAATGTTCAGCTAATAATTTTGCACACTGACAAAGGTTTCGCGCCCGAGAATAGTACCCCAGCCCTTGCCACTCCACCAATATTTCATCTAAAGACGCTGCCGCCAAACATTGAATCGTTGGCCATTTCTCGACAAACTTATCAAAATAAGGAATGACCGTTACAACCGTTGTTTGCTGCAGCATAATCTCACTAAGCCAGGTATAATAAGGATTTGAAGGGGATATGCGCCAGGGGAGATGACGCTTGTTTTTATCATACCAAGCTAAGAGGGCGTTTGAAAACACTTGCTCTTTCCTTTAAAAAACTTTTATTTTAATTTTATGAGACACCCTACCAAGAGCTGGCCCACACGCCTAGGGCTTTATACGCAAAAAATTGTAAAGCCAGTTTTTAAGGCCCGTGGCTTAATGGAAGGAAAAATTATCACCCACTGGCCCCAGATCGTGGGGGAAAAATTTGCACGCCTTGCCATTCCTGAAAAAATAACTTTTCCGAAGGACAAAAGAACTGAAGGCACCCTTCATTTGAGCGTTACATCAGCAGGCGCTCTGCTCCTTCAGTTTTCTCAAGATTTAATTTTAGAGCAGATTAACACATTCTTTGGCTATAAAGCCCTTGTAAAGCTGCGCATGACTCATGGATTTATTCCTCCTCAGCCCATTCTTCCTAAAGCGTCTTTACCCCTTTCCCAAGAAGAAAAGGAGTGGATAGAAGGTCAGACCCACCATATTGCTGATCCAGATCTAAAAGAGTGCCTCGAAAAACTAGGAACCTCTCTATCGTTAGATCCTTCTCGCAAAACAACATAAGCATGCCACTCCTCTGGAGATCTCCTCCAAATGGCCATTATTTTTATTTTTACAAAATACAAATAATTAACTAATTATTGTTATTTAATGTATAGCATAAAAGAAGGGAGATATATATTTTTCTCTTTATTATTAATTAATGGAGGCATCTATGAAAAAACTTCTTACAACAACCATGATCCTGGGAACAGTCCTTATGATCAACAGCGCACAACCTGCTGAGGCAGCAGTAACTTCACCAATTATTTCCGGCACAGACCAAAGCCAAGTGACACCAACCTCCTATCACTGGTCCTGGCATACAGGGTCTGGAGTTGGGTTTAGGGGGTTTAGCGCAAACCCTGGCAGCCCTTATCATCATTATTCTTTCCACAGGTCTTTCCACCACTGGCGCTAAACCAAGATTTAATCTTGAAATCAAGCGCCTACTCAATAAAGTCCTCTGGCAAAAAAAATAGCCAGAGGACTTTTATTTTCACAAAACATGCACGATTAACAAATTATTATAAATTAATGCGTATAATACAATAACAAAGATGCTTTTATTCTTCTTTATGCAAATACAAATGGAGGCCTTTATGAAAAAACTTCTGACAACAGCTATAGTGCTTGGAACAGTCCTTGCAATTGATGCTACACAACCTACTGAAGCTGCGGTTACTCAACCCATCGCTTCCAGCCAAGATCAAAGTCAATCTACGCCAGCAGCATGGATAGATAGATTTGGAAATGTGCACCGCCCTTGGCTTTGGCGCCACGATCCTGCGTACCGGGCGATTCATCCTTTTGGTGGTCAATGGGCCCCTTGGAAAGCCTGGCGGTATTAAATCGATTCGACTCACCAGGTTGCTGTGTAACAAGAATGGCCCTCTGGAATTTTTATCCAAAAGGGCCATTTTTTACTTAAAAAATAAAATAATTAACTTATTTTTATATATTTATATGTAAACTTATATTATAAGTAAAATTAAATAGAGGACCATATGAATAAAAAATTTACAATAACACTTGCTCTTGGAGCTATCCTGGCGCTTGAAGCTCATCAACCGGTTAAAGCTGCCCTTACCCAACCTGTTCCATCAGAGCAACAACAAGCCCAAACAACACCTGCGCGCTGGGCTTACTACCCAGAGTATGCCCCCCATTACTATTATTATGAACCCGTTGTTCCAGAATACTATTATTATGAACCCGTTGTTCCTGTTATTCCTTATTATTATGCCCCAGATCCCTATTTTGTTCAGCCTGGTTTCTCTTTTAATATTACCTTATAAGTCAACGTAATCGTATTCTACACTTAATAACGACCCTCTTTCTTACAATATAAAGAGGGTCTTTTTTTATAAGAAAACAATAATTCATATAAAAATAGAACCCTCTGCAAAAGTGTGGGATAGGGTGATAAAGTGAGGACACAATTTTCCGAGAGGGGGAAAGAGATGTCCTTTGCAGAAATGCTAGTTACCCAGAGACGAGAAAGTTACCTTGATAAAATATTTGGTTTGGTGAAATGGGAGCG
>CANGTV010000028.1 GCA_947457015.1 Alphaproteobacteria bacterium
AATTCTTTGAGAGTTGCATCAGGGGTTTTCTCTAGAGCTTGTATGAGCGCTTCGGAATCTATCTTACGAACCTTATAGGGATTGCGAGGACTATCCTCTAAAGTCCCTTTCTTTTTATGTAAGTTAACCCAACGACTTAAGGTCTCCCGACTGATGGAAAATATCATCACGACCTCATCCCACGTCTTGCCTGAATCCAAATTTTCTAGGACGCACCTTCGAAAGTCTACACTGTAAGCCATTCTTTCTCCCTGCTTTTTATTGTTATTTTAGGGTTACAGCTTACACTATATTAGTCCATTCTTAAAGTGATTTTTCTATAGTAAACTAAAATGCTATACATAAAACCCAGCATTTTCCTACAACAAAACGATGCATTCCTTCGGAATAGGTTCATTTTTCGTGGGTTGCTTCGTCGTTTTACTCCTCGCAATGACGTAACATATTGTTTATAAAAAAATGAAACCCTTATCCGAAGCTCAGCTTAATTAACTTGAAAGTGTCTGGTTGTGTTTTTCGTTAAACTCACCGCCTGCCATCTCCAAATCCTTCTCTTCAAGGAGCTTGAGTTCATCCCGCAAGCGAGCTGCATCTTCAAACTCCAGATTGCCGGCGGCTATAAACATCTTCTTCTCTAAGCTTTCTTTATAAGCTTTACGCTTGGGAGGCGACATGGTCAGGTAAGGATCCTCATCCAAGGGGATTGTTGTGTGATCCTTCTCATAAACGCTTTCTAGAATGCGATGAATGGATTTTTTGATACTTTCTGGCGTAATGCCGTGGGTTGCGTTATAGGCTTGTTGTTTTTCACGGCGGCGCTCCGTTTCTTCTAATGCCGCTTTCATTGACTTGGTTATCTTGTCCGCATATAAAATGGCACGCCCGTCCACATGCCGCGCCGCCCGGCCAATGGTCTGAATGAGAGAGGTCTTTGATCTTAAATACCCTTCCTTATCCGCGTCTAAGATAGCTACAAGGCCACATTCGGGAATATCAAGCCCTTCGCGTAAAAGGTTAATCCCAATCAGCACATCAAACACGCCCAAGCGTAGTTCCCGAATAATTTCAATGCGCTCAAGGGTTTCTACATCAGAATGAATATACTTTACCTTAATCCCTACCTCCGCCATATAGTCGGTTAAGGCTTCCGCCATGCGTTTAGTTAAGGTCGTCACCAACACGCGAAAGCCCTTTTTGGCCATTTCCTGACACTCTTGAATCAAATCTTCCACTTGGCTTTCAACGGGTCGTATAAGACAGATGGGATCCATAAGGCCCGTGGGACGAATGACTTGTTCAGCAAAAACGCCTTGCGTTTGCTCAAGTTCCCACGGACCAGGTGTTGCGGACACAAAGAGAGTGGGAGGGCGCATGGCTTCCCATTCCTCAAATTTCAACGGACGGTTATCTCGGCACGAGGGCAAGCGAAATCCAAACTCCGATAGGGTTGTCTTTCGAGACGCATCTCCCTTATACATGCCCCCCAATTGGGGAACAGTCACATGGCTTTCATCCACAAATAGCAAGGCATCTTTGGGGAGATATTCAAAAAGAGTTGGCGGAGGTTCTCCTGGCGCGCGCCCTGTTAAAAAACGAGAGTAATTTTCAATGCCTGCGCACATACCCGTTGCCGTTAGCATTTCAAGATCAAACTTTGTCCGTTGTTCAAGACGTTGCGCTTCCACCAGCTTGCCGTCTTCAGTCAATTCCTTAAGGCGCTCCTTAAGCTCTTGCTTAATGCCTTGAATGGCCTGCTGGATGGTAGGACCGGGCGTCACATAGTGAGAATTGGCATACACCTTAATGGAAGGAAGAGGTGAGGTTTTCTTCCCTGTTAAGGGATCTACCTCAATAATAGATTCAATTTCATTACCAAAAAGGGATAGCCTCCACGCGCGATCTTCATAATGGGAGGGAAAAATTTCAATGCTATCCCCTTTGGCCCGAAAGGTTCCCCGATGAAAATCAATATCGTTGCGTTTGTATTGAAGGCTTACCAGTTGCCGTAACAGGTCGTCTCGTTCAATCCGATCACCCACATTAAGAGAGATCACCATCTGGCTATAGGTCTCCACCGAGCCAATGCCGTAAATGCAGGACACACTAGCGACAATGATCACATCCCGTCGCTCAAGAAGGGCCCGCGTTGCCGAATGGCGCATACGATCAATTTGCTCGTTAATGGTGGCTTCTTTTTCAATATAAGTATCTGTGCGGGGAACATAAGCTTCAGGCTGGTAATAATCATAATAGGAAACAAAATACTCAACGGCGTTCTCTGGGAAAAAGGATTTCATCTCCCCATAAAGTTGGGCCGCTAGTGTTTTATTAGGCGCCATGATAAGGGCGGGCCTCCCCTCCTCCGCAATTATTTTTGCCATAGTAAAGGTTTTGCCCGAGCCCGTGACGCCAAGAAGAACTTGGTTTCGTTCCTTTGCGCTAAGCCCCTCGATCAAGGCCCGAATCGCCTGGGGTTGATCCCCTGCAGGGGCAAAATCAGAAACAAGAGTGAAAAGGGACATGGCTTTTTATTTTAACCTAATTTTTATGTTGATAACACACCAAGAAATTCATGAGGAGACAAGATATTTGTTTTTCCATAGGTCTTTTCAGGAAAATCTTTTAAGTTGCCCATAATTAAAAAATTTGCCTCAGAACTTATGGCAAGATCAATATACTTTTGATCACGAGGATCAGGAAGAATAAAAGGAGAAGGAGGGGGGCTTATCAGAGAAGCGGCCTCTACAATCGCTTCTATTAATCTTTCAAGATACGCTTGATGCGCCTTAAACTTGTCTCTTCGAGAGACAAGCAAATACTCCAAGATTACTTCCGTCGATAGATAAAACTTTCCCTTCTCAAGGGATTTCTTTAAAACCTCTCGGCATACCCCATCTTTCAACCCTGCAGAGATTAAGACATTGCAATCAATGACGATCTTCATTTTTAAATCTAATCTCTTTGATTTCGTGCTCAACAAGCGTCATAAGCTCATCTTCTGTCATTCCCTTCATCTTGTCGCCCCCTGCATCCAAAATCTTAATGATGTCTTGAACAGCAGATTTTTTACTACTGGCTTGTAAAGGTTTAAGAAGAAGCCCTTCATCAACTTCCACGAGTTCAACAAGGCCGCCCATCTCAAGATGGTACTTGTCCCGAAACCACAGAGGAAGCGTAAGCTGGCCATGCCTTGTGAGTTTACGATAATCTAGCATTTTAAAATTCCTAATAGTGATTTTTTCATATTATCATTATTTCATATTTTACAGTTTTTGTAAATTACTAATGCGGGGATGCTTAATACCGACTAGATTTTGAAGTGCTGTCAGTTCTGTTGTCATCCCCGCGAAGGCGGGGATGACACAAGAGGTTAAAAACGTCAGGCATTAAAATGGCCAATCGAAAAGTTTGATTTTGCTCCTAACTCTCTGTAGAATGCATAATGAAATAATCAAAGAACTGTGCGAATTTAAAGCCACCCTTTGTCTAATAATAAAGTTTTTAAAGGAGCTTCCATGACCTCTCAACCCGCTTATAACCCACAACCCCTCCCTGAAGGATTTGTTTATTTAACTGATATTGATCCCACCATTTTAGAAGAGGTGCGCTACGCGGGGCATCATAATTTTATGGGGCGCCCTATGCCAGGTTACCTTGCTCCCGTTATTATCTTAACAGAAGCAGCGGCCCTCGCTTTAAAATCCTTGCAGGCTGAGATTAAACCCTTTGGCCTTACAGTGAAGGTGTATGATGCCTATCGCCCACAAGACACTGTGGATTCCTTTACCACCTGGGCGGAAGATCTCTCTGATCAAGTCACAAAAACTGAATTTTACCCAGGGATTAACAAGAAAGATGTGTTCGATCTAGGTTACATTGGGAAACGATCCTCCCATACGCGGGGGAGTACCGTCGATCTTACCCTCGTTCCCCTGCCCGTTCCTTCACAACCTACCTGGAAACCTGGCGATCCCATTTTAGACGGACGTCTTCCTCACGGCCAACGTTTCGCAGATAATTCCATTGATATGGGATCGGGGTTCGATTGTTTGGATGAGCTCTCTCACACCCATAATCCAACTCTTCCGCCTGAGGTGCGTGCCAATCGTCTTCTGCTCGCAAGCCTTATGGAAAAGCACGGCTTTGTGGGCTATGACAAGGAATGGTGGCATTTCACCTTAAGAGATGAGCCTTACCCTGATACTTATTTTAATTTTCCCGTGGCGTGAGGTTACACCAGTTATAGAAAATAACTGTGCTGTCATCCCGAACTCATTTCGGGATCTCGTGCCAATAAGATCCTGAAATAAATTCAGGATGACAGTAGGGGGAGATCTGGCACTTATTTATGAGAAATGGTATTACGCCAACCCCGAACGCCCCATAGCTAAAAACTTAGCTCGTCGTTGTGAACGAACCACTTTTCCATCCAAAGAAAGCAAAGGCTTCAAAGCCTTTTCAAGGGCATCTCCTACGGATTGAATAATGGTAGCTGGGCTTCGTTGTGCTCCTCCAAGAGGCTCAGGGATAATCCTATCAATAATGCCAAATTGCTTGAGATCTTGAGCGGTGAGCTTTTGAGCAATCGCGGCCTCTTCTTTTTTATCACGCGTCCGCCATAAAATAGAGGCACATCCCTCAGGAGAAATCACGGAATAAATGGAATGCTCCAACATCATCACCACATTGGCAAAGGCAAGGGCAATGGCTCCACCGGACCCTCCTTCTCCAATGATCGTGGTCAAGATAGGCACATTAACGGCCGCACTTATCTCTAGACATCGAGCGAGAGCTTCCGATTGTCCCCGCTCTTCCGCATCAATTCCTGGATGGGCGCCTGCCGTATCCACAAAGGTAATAACGGGAAGCTTAAAGCGATCCGCAAGCTGCATAAGGCGAGCCGCTTTTCGATACCCTTCGGGACGAGGCATCCCAAAATTATGCTTGATGCGCAAGTCGGTGTCTCTTCCTTTTTCGTGTCCCATCACAACAACGGGTTGCCCTCGAAAACGGCCCAGCCCCCCAACTATTGCAGCGTCTTCTGCAAAGGTTCTGTCCCCTGCAAGAGGCGTAAAGTCGGTAATTAAGGCATCAATATAATTTCCCGTATGAGGCCGCTCTGGATGGCGTGCCACTTGAACTTTTTGCCAAGGAGTAAGGGTCTTGTAAGTTTTCGCAAGAAGTTTCTCTGTCTTATCCTGAAGGCGCTTGACTTCACTCGCGATATCCATCTCACCTGTTGATGCCATATGACGAAGTTCAGCAAGCTTGCTTTCCAGCTCTCCAATAGATTTTTCAAAATCAAGCGTTACGGTCATGCTCCTTATTTCCCTTTTTTGCTGCCATATTTCTTAGTAATGGCCATGGTACGGATGATGTCAAGAGCACGCATCAGCTGATAATCTTGAACCTCTTGTTTCTTTTTCTTATCAGGATCTAAAGTATCTTTCTCTTCTTCTTTTGTTTTATCTTCTGATTGAGTTGCCTCTGGTTTATCAAGCGCGCCCACAAAATCTTCCTCATGGATTCGCTCTTTTTCATCGATTTTTTCAAGTTTAGTTTGAACTTGATCGATTACGATATCAGGCTCAATTCCTTTCGCCTGAATAGAGCGACCGGAGGGAGTGTAATAACGCGCCGTTGTGAGCTTTAGCGCTCCTCCGTTTGTTAAGGGCAGCACAACTTGAACCGAGCCTTTACCAAAAGATTTGGTCCCCGCAACAATGGCCCGATGATTATCTTGAAGAGCGCCTGCTAAAATTTCAGATGCTGAAGCCGACCCTCCATTAACAAGGACAACAATAGGAAGTCCTTCTGCAATATCAGAAGACTCTGCATAAATGTGTGAATCCATCTGAGAATTGCGTCCTTTTGTTGACACAATCTCTTGTCCTTTCGCCAAAAAGAGATCAGAAACGCCAATAGCTGCATCAAGAAGCCCACCTGGATCATTACGTACATCAAGGACAAGACCTTCGAGCTTCTTCCCAAGCTGTTTTTTTAAGCTTGCAACAGCTTCTTTGACAAGGGAAACGGTCTTCTCATCATTGAAAGTAGCAATACGGATATACCCTATATTACCCTCCACATGCCATTTGACAGCTTTTACCTGGATGATAGCGCGTGTCAGGGTTTTTTCAAAAACGTCTTTGCCTTCCCGCTTAATATGGAGGCGAACTTTCGTTCCCGGCTTTCCGCGAAGCAGGTCAACCGCTTCAAGCAATGTCATCCCTGAGATAGGCTTTTTATCAATAGCAACGATAAGATCCCCAGCTTCAAGCCCAGCCTTTTTAGCAGGGGTATCGTCAATGGGAGAAATGATTTTTACAAGCCCATTCTCCATGGTGACTTCCATCCCAAGGCCCCCGTATTCCCCCTTGTTTTGCTCCATTAACTCTTTATAAGCTTTAGGATCAAGGTAAGCAGAATGAGGATCGAGCGCTGACAGCATCCCATTAAGAGCGCCTTCTAAAAGCTTTTCATCTGTGACTTCTTCGACGTAATCCTCTTTAATACGCGAAAGAATGCTATCAAACAGCTTAGAATCTAAATGCGGCATCAAGAAAGATTGAAGGACAGATGGATCTTTCTCTCCTTCTTTAGGCGTTGCCTTTAAATAAAAGCTTGTGATCGCAACTGCTGAAAAAATAATAAAACAAAAAAAACCGAAGAGGCGCGAATTCATGAACTACTCCGTATCTGATGACAAAGAAGAAAAGTATGGTTCGGGGTCAATAGCTTTTCCCTTGTGTCTTAATTCAAAATATAACAGCGGTGGATTTTTTCCATACCCTGCCATTGTTCCTAATCTTTCCCCAGCATATACAGTTTGCCCTACTTCTGCACTAATTTTATGCATTCCCATAAAAACAGAGTGCACCTGCTTTCCATGATCAAGAATTAAAATCTCTTCTTGAGAGCGGAAAGGACCTTTGAAAACAATAGTCCCTTGTGAAGGAGAAGAAACCTCAGCGTTCTTTTGTGTTTCAAAAACAACACCTTGGCCTTGGGGACTAAATTTTTGTTGAAGTTTTGAGTCAGTCTTGACTTTTCCCGCGACGGGCTGCTCTAAGCGGCGAAATGGCAATCCTTTTGCAAGGCTTGCAGCTTTTGCTTTTTTTGCTGTCTTAGAAAGAGCTGACCGACTTTCTTCTAAAAGGGTCGTGACATCATCTTCCCCTTCAAGACGCCCTTCTTCCGCTTGTTTCCAGTCTTCGATCCGTTGAGTTTCCACAACCTTAAGCTGTGCTTGGTGTGCTTCCATAACTTTAAGCAGTGACCGATGTTCTTGAGTTTTTGCTTCAAAATCTTTGCTGAGGGAAGACAGCTCATTTAGCTCTGCTTGAACAACGTTCATCCGATGTTTAAGAGAAACACCTAAAGCGCGGAGTAAAACAACCCCTCGTACCGCATTTTGTGTTGTGCGCGAATCTGCCAAAAGACGCAAAGGATTAGACCGACCAAGGCGGGCTAAAAGCGGAAGTTGCTTAATAATTTCTTCCTTATAGCGCGCAACATGTGTTTTTTTCTCTTCAATAACAGGAGCAATGTCTTGAAGGGCTTTTTCAAGGGCAGCCACTTTTTCTAAAAGCTGTTGCTGATCTTGCAATAAGGCCAAACGCTGTTTCCGAAGATCATCGACTTCTGTAGGTATTTCTTGCGCAAAGGTTGGAACGATCAACAGGAAGAAAAAAAAAAGAATTTTACCCATGATGCGCCTCCAAAAGAGACATTCCTGTCATAGAGGAGGACTGGGGGAGACCCAAAATCTCTAGAATAGTCGGCGCTACATCAGAAAGCTTACCGGAATGAAGTAACATCTGAGGGCCACCTACCATCACAAAGGGAACAGGATTTAAAGTATGAGCCGTGTGCGGGGAATGAAGGTCTTCGTCATACATTTTTTCAGCATTTCCATGGTCAGCCGTAATTAAAAGGCACGTGTTTGTTTTTTGAATGGCGTCCTTAATTCGCCCAAGACATATATCCACAGCTTCAACAGCTTTTCGAGTGGCATCAAAATTTCCCGTATGCCCAACCATATCTGTATTCGCATAATTGACCACAATCAATGCATATTTTTGACTTAAAATTGCTTCTACAAGTTTGTCCGTCAGCTCGTAAGCCGCCATTTCTGGTTTAAGATCATAGGTAGAGACGGAAGGAGATGGAACTAAGATACGGTCTTCTCCTGGGAAAATAGCTTCCCTCCCTCCATTAAAGAAAAAGGTGACATGGGCATATTTTTCTGTTTCCGCAAGGCGAAGCTGCTTTAATCCTGTCCGTGCAATAATCTCTCCCAAAACATCAGGAATATCTCCAGAGGAAAACAAGGTTTTGATCCACCTGTTAAGAGTCTCAGAATATTCTGTAAGCCCTAAAGCGGCTGCAAAAGAAATTTGCCGAGACCTGGTGAACCCTTGAAAAGCAGGATCCAGAAGAGCGGTTAAAATTTGTCGGACTCGATCAGCCCTAAAATTAGCCATCAACAGCCCATCTCCCGCCTTCATGCCCGCATAAGACCCAAGGGCCGCAGGAAGAACAAATTCATCCGTGATTCCCTCCTTATAGCTTTGGTGAAGATAGGGAAGAGCCTGAGGAGTGCGCGGTGTTCCTTCGACAATAGCCTCATAAGCTTTTTGCACCCGGTCCCACCTTTTATCTCGATCCATCCCATAATAGCGACCCCCAAGGGTAGCAAGGGAAATCCCTGGATGTGTCTCGATAAAAGTTAAGAGAGAGGACAAATACGTCGCCGCACTTTGAGGAGGCGTATCACGCCCATCTAAAAAAGCATGAATGGCAACAGGCAAACCTTGTGCTGCAAGGAAAGCTGCAAGCGCTTTGATATGGCCTTCATGGGAATGAACCCCTCCAGGAGAAAGGAGTCCTAAAAGATGGCAGACCCCTCCTGATTTTTTGAGAGTAGCTACAAAGTCGGTCAAAGGAGGCAAAGTTTCGAGAGTACGGGTCGCAATAGCCTCATCGATGCGAGGGAGATCCTGAAGAATCACCCTCCCCCCTCCAATACTCATATGCCCTACTTCTGAATTGCCCATTTGCCCTGGGGGCAACCCCACATTGAGCTCGGAAGCTTCTAAAAGAGTATGGGGAGAGGTGGCAATCAACGCGTCCCAATGGGGGGTTTTGGCATGGGCAATGGCGTTGTCGCCCCCATTTTCTCGGTGCCCCCACCCATCTAAAATACACAACACAACGTTTTTAGGCATGGTAGAAACCTATCTCTTTTGTCATCCTTGGTCTAGAAGCGCTTGATTTGCAAAGCAAATCCTAGCCCTTCTTGCCCCGAGGATCTTTTAGATGAAAGCAAGACCCTCGGGTCAAGAAAAGCTAATGGTTTTCTACGAAAAACAAAACTTTTCTTGCCCAAGGATGACAAGAAAAAAGAGAACTCCAATAATGTTACTCCCTCGTATATTGCCACACAGTTGCAGGAGGAATATTCAAGAAGATCGTCCCAAGGCGCTTCTTTGTTAAGCCATAGACCTTATCATTAATGGAAGACCGCAGAGAATATGTATACTGAAGATAAGCTCCCCCCGGCGCCATAATGTCAAAGCAACTTTCAAGGATTTCTCCTCGCACAGCTTCCGGCATATTAATCATCGGCAAACCCGACACAACACGATGGACTTTACCCAGCACCTCAGGCGGAAGAATTTTTCTGAGGTCGGTGGCGTTTCCGTGGATGACATTGACGTTGGGAAGGGCCGTTTTTAAATAGGTCGCAAGGGTGGGCTCCAACTCAATCACATAAATCCGCTCAGGAGCAATTCCCGACTTTATCATAGCGCGCGTCAGAGAGCCACTTCCTCCCCCCAGCTCAACGATGGGAGAATGATCATCCACAGCCGCGTGACGCGCCAACAGCGCCCCTAAATGACGGGAACTAGGAGCAATAGCGCCTAATTGGCGGGGATTTCGCAGAGCTCTTAAGAGAAATAGCTTGGTCCCCAAGTTGGTGTCCGTATAAGCTTGCATAGATAAACCCTTCTTAAAAAAAGATCCTTATTCATGCCCTGGATTACTCAAGAAAGCAAGCAAAAATAGCAAAAGGGCCAGAAATCTTAATTACAATTACATCAATAGATGAAAAAACAAGTCAATATAAAAGGTTATCTATTTTTAGAGCAAGGACAGCTTGATTAACGTATGCTTTGTTGCTACATAATTTCTACATGCAATGAAATATTAACAAACTAATATTTTGAAAGGGCGCTCATGAAACCATCGTTCCCCACTTTTCTCAGACAGGTTTGGACCCATCTCATTCGCCCCTACTGGACCTCAGAAGAGCGATGGGTTGCGGCTGGTCTTTTGGGAGGCCATGTGGCGCTTATGGGCCTTTTTATTGCCCTTACCGTATACCTTAATTACTGGAACAATGATTTCTTTACAGCTCTTCAAGAACTTAACAAGGGCGCTTTTTTTCATCTGTTAGGTATTTATTGTATATTGGCGTTCTTTGCCATTATTTTTTATACGTCTAAATTATATCTCCTCAAAAATTTAGAAATTCGCTGGCGAACATGGATGACGCAGCACCTCCTTGAACACTGGATGAAAGACAAGCGCTATTATGCTCTGCAACTTCAAGGAAATGGATCGGACAACCCGGACCAGCGTATTGCGGATGATATTAATCAATTCATTGATAACTCTCTTAATTTAAGTTTGTCCTTGCTTAAGGAAATCGTTACGCTTTTCTCCTTTTTAGGGATTTTATGGTCTCTTTCAGGAACACTTCACATTCCCTTAGGAAGTCTGTCCCTCTCTATTCCAGGATACATGTGCTGGGGCGCTCTTCTCTATGCTATTGCAGGAACTTTTTTGAGCTTTTATTTTGGCCGCAGTCTCATTGGGCTCAATTACGAGCATGAAAAGAGAGAAGCTGATTTTCGGTATAGCCTTGTGCGCTTTCGGGAAAACATGGAAGGCATTGCCTTTTATCAAGGAGAGGCCAAGGAACAACAAATTTTAGCTTCTCGCTTTGAACATGTGACTGAGAATTTTTACGCCACTATCCGACGCATGTTAGTCATAAATTCATGGAATAATTTCTACGGGCAAGTTCAATATCTTTTCCCATTTTTGCTTGCAGCTCCGCGTTTTTTTGCAAAAGAGATTACCTTTGGGGGACTGACCCAAACCATGTCTGCCTTTAATCAGGTCAGCTCTTCCTTGTCCTTTCTCATCACAAACTTTCCCAGCATCATGAGCTGGCGCGCAACAACCAATCGGTTGCTCGAGTTCAAGATGAGTTTGGAAACTCTTCCTCCCTCCCCTCTTACTTATGCAAATCATAAGAATGAGGATATTGAGGTCAACTGTGATCATATCTGTCTGCCTTTGGGATCTGTTTTAAAGGAAGACCTCAAATTCACATTTAAGCGGGGTGAAGACACCCTTATTACAGGGCCCACAGGGGTGGGGAAAAGTACCCTGGCACGGGTTATTGCGGGCCTCTGGCCTTATGGAAAAGGAGAAATTAAACTCCCTTCCTCCTCTGCCCTTTTCTTACCGCAAAAGCCTTATATGCCGTTGGGAAGCTTGGAGGATGTTTTGCAATATCCAGCGTCAAAAGCCTCTCAAGAAGACATCTATGAAGGATTAGACAGCGTGGGTCTTGGTGGATTTAAATCACGCTTAAGCGAAGTCAATGATTGGGCGCGGGTGTTATCTTTAGGAGAACAACAGCGTGTTGCGATCGTACGCGCTCTTCTTACCAAACCCCAATGGCTGTTTATGGATGAAGCGACCTCCGCTATGGACGAAGCCTCAGAAGCCCACCTTTACCGTCTTTTAAGGAGCCGGTTGAAAGACACAACTTTTATCTCCATTGGCCACCGGGAAAGCCTCAAAGCTCTCCATGCCCGTGAGCTTTGGTTGGGGGATACCCCTGCGCTGAGTGTAGCGGTGTAACTGTTGTCCCTGAAAAGATTAGAAGGTATGTTTATGAATTTTAAACCTCTGCTTCGTTTGTCATCTCCGAGCTAGAAGTTCTAAGATTTTCTTTGCAAAACAAGAGCATCTAAGTCGGGGATGACAAAAATGCTAAACCTTTGAAAGCTACCAAACTAAGCCAAAAGTGTCCTAATGAAATCAAACCCCCAACGCCGTCCGTTGCAAAGCCGTAATCTCGTTAATCCCCAGGCGCGCCAAGCGAATCATTTCTGCAAGCGCTTCTTCTTGAAAAGGTTTTTCTTCAGCCGTGGCCTGGATCTCAATGATAGCTCCGCAATCGGTTAACACAAAATTGGCATCTGCTTGCGCCGTACTATCTTCCTGATAATCCAAGTCAAGCACCGGAACACCTGTCACAATGCCACAGGAAACTGCGGCGACTTGATGCGTAATGGGAACAACGGCAAGCTTGCCTGCTGCAACAGAATGCTGGAGAGCCCGATATAAGGCAACATACGCCCCTGAAATAGCAGCCGTACGTGTTCCTCCATCCGCTTGCAAAACGTCACAATCAATGATGATCTGCCGCTCTCCTAAGGCTTTTAGATCGACAACAGACCGCAGAGAGCGTCCAATAAGGCGTTGAATCTCTTGAGTACGTCCGGTTTGCTTCCCTCGTGCTGCTTCTCGGTCAATACGCTGATGAGTAGAACGCGGGAGCATCCCATATTCAGCCGTCACCCATCCCGTTCCCTTATTGCGTAAAAAAGGCGGCACTTTCTCTTCGATAGAAGCTGTGCACAACACATGGGTATCCCCAAATTTAGCAAGGCATGAGCCTTCCGCATGTTTGGTATGGCCTATTTCAAATGAAACAGCACGAAGCTGATCGGGACGACGACCTGAGGGTCTCATAGAGGATTCCTTTAATTATTATTACTTACGTCTTCATACGCCGAATTGATCAAATGGCCAATTGGAAAAGTGGACTTTGCGAAAAATTTCTATAAAATGATAAATATAGAATACCCTCAACCTATATCACGCTAGAGAAAGACGACACAAACCCTTCAATTCTTAGCAGGAACAGACCCTTTAGCTTCGTTGGGAGGTATATGTATATTAGCAGCCACACTTTCTGCCTTATCAAAGGTATTTAAATATCCGACTAAGTCAATAAGCATTACTGCTTCGGGTTTATTTTGGAGACAGTTAACTAAAGGACGATAGTAAGGAAGACAGGAGAGAGTATAGTATTTCCTCGGATTGGAGGTTCGCCTCCTTCTCTAAAAAAGATTTTCTAAAGAGTAGCTGGAAAAAGTTAATAATTTCTTTACAGAAAATTACCTCTCCCCTTGTGGGAGAGGTCGCTGCGCAGCAGCGGGTGAGGGGTATTTTTCAGTAATCAGTAGTCAGAAATCAGTGGTCAGAAGATTTAAAAATTTCGATCTGATTACCGATAACTAATTACTGAACACTAGATCCCCTCACCCGCCCCTTCGGGACGACCTCTCCCACAAGGGGAGAGGTGAAGTTTGCTTCGCAAATTTTTATGAGATGGCTCTGATCCCACACGCGTCCCTTGTGCATTCTCGCAAATGTCCCTATATAAATTGAGAAAGAAATGAAAAGACTTCCCTCAGCTTGTCATCCTTGGGCTAGAAGTGCTTGATTTGCGCAGTAAGTCTTAGCACTTCTTGACCCGAGGATCTTGCCTCAACGGAAAAGATCCTCGGATCAAGAAAAGTTATTGTTTTTCTTCGCAAAACAAGCCTTTTCTAGTCCGAGGATGACAAGGATGGGACGAGTTTTGCGATTCCCTTAAAGGCCCACCTACCCCACATGAGACGATGACAAAACTAGAAGAACTAGACAAAAGATCCCGAGAAGTCTTTCGCCACATTGTGGACGCCTACGTGGAAACGGGCGAGCCAATTGGGTCAAAAAGCTTGTCTGGGCGTTTGGGTATGTCCTTGTCCTCCGCCACCATCCGCAGCGTGATGGCGGATTTGGAGGGGGCCGGGCTTTTGTATGCGCCACACACCTCCGCGGGTCGGCTTCCTACAGAAGCGGGATTGCAGCTTTTCGTTCATGGTATCTTAGAGATTGGGGACCTTTCCCCTGAAGAACGACAAGAAATTAATCACCATTGCAAAGCCACAGGAAAAAGCCTTTCAACGCTTTTAGATGACACAACGAAAGCCCTCTCTGGCCTCAGCCGATGCGCGGGCATTGTTTTGGCCCCTAAATTGGAAGCCATTTTAAAACATATGGAGTTTGTCTTCTTAAACCCCGGCCGCGTCCTTGTGGTGCTTATTACCGAAGATGGGCTTGTGGAAAACAGGATTATCGAAACGCCTCTTGGACTTCCCCCCTCAAGCCTTATCGAAGCTGGAAATTATTTGAATAGCCGCCTTGTAGGCAAAACCTTAAAAGAAGCCAAAGCCCAGATCCTAGGTGAGCTAGAAGACAACAAAAGCCAGCTTGATGGTCTGACCTCAAAGGTTGTGGAAGACGGGCTTGCCATTTGGGCTGGCAAAGGAACGGCCACGTCTCTTATTGTGCGCGGACAATCCAACCTGTTGTCGGATGTCCGCCATATGGAAGAACTAAATCGCATTCGAATTCTTTTTGAAGCCCTTGATACCCAAAAAGAGCTTCTGGAGCTTCTTGATGCCTCCATTGCCGCCGATGGCGTTCAAATTTTTATTGGATCAGAGAGTAACCTCTTCAAACTTTCGGGATGTTCCCTTATTATCTCTCCTTATTCTACGGAGAATGGACGTATTGTAGGCGCCATCGGCGTGATTGGTCCTGCAAGATTAAACTATAGTCGCATCATTCCTATGGTAGATTATACAGCGAAACTCATTAGTAAAACGATAGGTAACCCATGACAGAAGATGAAGAGCCCCCCTTTGAACTTACGGAAGAACTTTCTGAGGAGATTGTTTCCAAAGAAAAAGAACTTGAAGAAGAGGTTGGAAAACTAAAAGACCAACTTTTGCGCACCCTGGCCGATCTTGAAAATTACCGAAAGAGATCAGAGCGTGAACGGGAAGAAATGGCAAAATTTGCCATTTCTGGATTTGCGCGTGAACTTTTATCCGTGTCTGATAACTTACGGCGTGCCATTGAAAGCGTTCCAGAAGACCATGCGCAGCCGGAAAAACTCCTCAAAAGTCTTTTAGAAGGCGTTGGGATTACAGAAAATGAGCTGTTAGCTGCTTTTAAAAAACATCACATTGAAAAGATTGACCCTTTGGGAGAAACATTTGATCATCAATTTCACCAAGCTATGTTTGAGGTAGACGATACGGATCAACCGCCGGGAACAATCGTCCATGTTCTGCAACCGGGCTATAAGCTTCATGGTCGTCTTTTACGTCCCGCCCTCGTTGGCGTTGCAAAGCAAAAAAAAGAAAATGAAAAAAACACAGAGGCAGAGTTGAAATCTCCTGAGCCTCTTCCTACATAAGAAGATAAAGGAAAATTTTGTTACTGGATTGCTTCGCTGCGCTCGCAACGACACCTTCTCTTACCGTCATTGCGAACCCCGCAAAGCGGGGTGAAGCAAACCAGAAAAGTTGAACACTTCAAAAGAAAAGAGGAAAAAAATGAGCAAAGTAATTGGAATTGACCTTGGAACTACCAACTCTTGTGTGGCCATTATGGACGGGAAGGAAGCTCGCGTCATTGAAAACGCAGAAGGCGCCCGCACAACCCCCTCCATGGTCGCTTTTACAAACACAAACGAACGCCTCGTCGGACAAGCTGCAAAAAGACAAGCCGTCACAAATCCTGAACACACTCTTTTTGCCATCAAGCGTCTTATTGGACGACGCTTTGACGACCCCATGACGAAAAAAGACATGGGCCTTGTTCCCTATAAAATTGTGGAAGGATCCAATGGGGACGCCTGGATTGAAGTGGAAGGCAAAAAATACAGCCCCAGTGAAGTCAGCGCCTTTATTCTCCAAAAAATGAAGGAAACCGCTGAAAATTTCTTAGGCGAAAAAGTAACCCAAGCTGTTATTACTGTTCCTGCCTACTTTAATGACTCCCAACGACAAGCCACAAAAGATGCCGGTAAAATTGCAGGCCTTGAGGTGTTGCGCATTATTAACGAGCCAACGGCAGCAGCTCTTGCTTATGGCCTTGATAAGAAAGAAGGCGAAGTCATCGCCGTCTATGACTTAGGAGGAGGAACCTTTGACGTCTCCGTCCTTGAAATTGGCGATGGTGTCTTTGAGGTAAAATCCACCAATGGCGATACGTTCTTGGGCGGTGAAGACTTTGACCAACGCATTATTGAATATTTAGCAGATGAATTTAAAAAGGAACAAGGCATTGATTTGCGCAAAGACAAGCTTGCCTTGCAACGTCTGAAAGAAGCTGCAGAAAAAGCAAAGATTGAGCTTTCAAGCGCCATGCAAACGGATGTCAACCTTCCCTTTATTACAGCGGATGCCTCAGGGCCTAAGCATTTGAATGTAAAACTGACCCGTGCAAAACTTGAAAACCTTGTGGAAGACTTGATTGAAAGCACGATTAAGCCTTGCAAAGCGGCTCTTGAGGATGCGGGCCTTACAGCAGGCCGTATTGATGAAGTGATTTTGGTGGGCGGGATGACCCGGATGCCAAAAATCATTGAAACCGTAAAGAAATTCTTTGGAAAAGAACCTCACCGTGGCGTTAACCCGGATGAAGTTGTGGCGCTGGGTGCTGCCATTCAAGGGGGTGTTTTAAAGGGTGAAGTCAAGGACGTTCTTCTTTTAGACGTGACACCTCTTTCCCTTGGCATTGAGACGTTGGGAGGAGTGTTCACACGTCTTATTGATCGGAACACAACGATTCCTACAAAGAAAAGCCAAACCTTTTCAACGGCTGATGACAACCAAACTGCCGTGACGATTCGTGTTTTCCAAGGAGAACGTGAAATGGCTGCGGATAATAAGCTTTTGGGCCAGTTTGACCTCATGGGACTTCCTCCTGCCCCACGCGGCATGCCACAAATTGAAGTCACCTTTGATATTGATGCCAACGGCATCGTCCATGTCTCTGCAAAAGACAAGGCTACTGCTAAAGAGCAACAAATCCGTATTGAAGCGTCAGGAGGGCTCTCCGAGCAAGATGTGGAAAAAATGGTTAAGGACGCTGAAGCGCACGCGAGCGAGGATAAAGGTCGCCGGGAACTTGTAGAAATCCGCAATCACGCTGAAGCGCTGCTCCATACCACAGAAAAAACCCTCAAAGAACACGGGGATAAAATTGGAGCGACTGACCGCGAGAAAGTTGAAGCTGCTGCTAAGGATTTGCGTGAATCCCTTGATTCTCCTGAAAAATCAGTGATTCAGCAAAAAATGGAGATTTTAACTCAATCCTCCATGGCCTTAGGAGAAGCGCTTTACAAAGCCTCGCAAGAGGACACCTCCTCTGAAATTCCAGATGAATCGGCAACAACCGCCAAAGAAGATGTGGTTGATGTTGACTTTGAAGAGGTTGACGGGGATAAGAAGGAAGATAAGTAGTCAGTGAACAGTAATCAGTAATCAGAAAGAATACTCATCTGATTACTGACAACTGACAACTGATTACTGGAGCAAAAATGGCAAAACAAGATTACTATGATCTTTTAGGTGTTTCACGAAGCGCAAAGCCGGATGAGCTTAAGAAAGCTTACCGTAAACTTGCGATGAAATATCATCCTGACAAAAACGCAGGCGATAAGGAATCAGAGAAAAAATTCAAAGAAATCAACGAAGCCTATGACATCCTCAAAGATGATCAAAAGCGCGCGGCCTATGATCGTATGGGACACGCGGCCTTTGAAGGCGGCACGGGGGGTGGCGGTGGCGGATTTCACGCCGGTGGCTTTGATTTTGCGGCCTCAGGCTTTGGAAACATTTTCGATGACATGTTCAGCGAATTTATGGGCGGCGGTGCCCAAACCCGTGGGGCTCAGACAGCGTCTCTCCAAGGCGCAGATTTACGCTATAACATGGAAATATCCCTTGAAGACGCGTTTAAGGGACTCAAGAAAAATATCAAAATTTCAACCAACACTACGTGCGACGACTGCCATGGGTCAGGCGCTTCAGAAGGCTCAAAAGCAGAAACCTGTCCCACGTGCCACGGCCAAGGCAAAACCCGCGCACGCCAAGGATTTTTCACCATTGAACGGACCTGCTCCCATTGTCATGGAATGGGGAAAATCATCAAAAATCCTTGTAAAACCTGCGCAGGATCTGGACGCACACGAAAGGAAAAAACTCTTTCAGTGACAATTCCCGCTGGCATTGAGGAAGGCGCCCGCATCCGCCTTACAGGCGAAGGAGAAGCAGGACTCAGAGGAGGGTCCCCGGGAGATCTTTATATTTTCCTTCACATCAAGTCACACAAGCTTTTCCATCGAGATGGACCCAACATTTATTGCCAAGTGCCCATTTCCATGTCTACCGCTGCTTTGGGAGGAGAAATCGAAGTCCCCGCCATTGATGGCCACACAGCCCGCGTTAAGGTCCCTGAGGGCACCCAATCTGGCAAACAATTCCGCCTCAAAGGAAAGGGAATGTCTATCATGCGCTCTTCTAGTCGGGGAGATATGTACATTGAAACAACCGTTGAAACGCCTGTCAATCTAACAAAACGACAGAAAGAACTTTTAGAAGAATTTGCGGGTCTTGAAAAAAAATCCCACTCCAGCCCCCTCTCTGAAGGCTTTTTTGCTAAAATCAAGGACTTGTGGGGATAGGTTTTTCATACTAAACCACCATCAACTTGGTAATGAGTGAGGAAGCTGGAAAATTATTCCATTTCGTCATCTCCGAGCTAGCAATAATTTTTTTTTCAAAGAAAAAAAATTAGGATTGCTTCATCGGGGATCTTGTTGAAACACCTCAGTACTTCTAGCAGGTCCCCGCCGCCGCAGGGGATGACAATGGAAAAATTGCAACAAAAGTCCACACTTTCAACTTGAATGTATAATTATAGCATTTTCACATTAAGAACGAATCATAAATGAAGCATCGATGGCATTGTCATGTTCATACCCTCTTTGCTTAAAAGTCTTATAATGATTTTTTAAAGTCGCGCATTGATTTTCTATGGGATTAAAGTCAGGAGAATAAGGGGGCAGGTAGAGGAGTGCACAACCCGCTTTCTCTATAAGGTCTTTCGTTCTCCCCCCCTTATGAAAGGAGGCA
>CANGTV010000029.1 GCA_947457015.1 Alphaproteobacteria bacterium
ATTACCCTTGCCCTGGGGCTTGTCCCAGGGAAACCTATGAAAGGAATATCATCATGCGAACTAAATTTCTCCAGACATCAGCCCTACCCCCCTTCAAGCACAAAACGAGCCTGTCCCTCATAGGGCTAGCCAGTGTCTTTACACTTTGCCTCGGGTTGGGAATCGAGCCAGCTCAGGCCGTGCGCGAGGCGAGGCTAAGTGTCGACGCAACAGCAATGCCGACGCAGGACGAACGGCGGCCGGGGGGGACATTACGCTTCACAGCCCATGTATTCGACGACCGACCAAACGGCGGAGCCAAGCAGTGCGCGGGGAAAGACCTAACCTTCGACAACGACCGAGACCCACATTTCACCCTCAGCGCAAGCGAAATAAACCGCGACGGTTGCGGCAGCACCCCCCTTCGGGATGTCTTCATCGGGTCCCCGGAGCATGGGCGCCTCGTCAGGGCAGGGGACTCCCTACTCGTGCAGATGCAGTGGGAATACCGTGACACCACCACCACGACTTACTCAAATTGCTGGATCCAAAGAGCGATCACAACAGAAGACCTGAGCGGCGATGGAACCAGTGCCAACTTCCTCTTTTCGCTCGTCCCTACTGCCTGGACCATGACCGGCCTGAACACTTGCTCTGCCGCCGCGCCTACCACTGCTAAGACCGAGGAGAAGGAGTCAAAGTAAAGCGTGCCTCACCCGCCCCCCCCCACGGACCCTGGAACCGCCGGGGGGGTCGGCCTCGTCCGCCGGTCGCGCGTCCAACTAATGCGTCCGCTGTAACTCTCCCGCCTGAGAAGCAAGTTGCCTGGTCACCTTTAAAGGTGGCAAGATCAGTCAGGACAGACCAGCGCTAACCGGAAGCATGAAACCAAGTATTTCGGGGCCTCCAGCCTTGTCTATCCCGGAAATGAACCCTACCACTCTCATCTAAGTAGCCCAAATCATCATTTTCCAACTTCTCGATTGAATTTGATATGTCAGCCCCTAGGTCACGTCTCGCTCTTTGTAGGGGGTCGTTTCTTTTACGAGTTATTCCAAATTTACGGAGTGCATTAAAGACGGAAGCAGCTGTAACGCGGACGGCCCCGCCAATTACGATGAGAAAATGATCGGGATGGGTCTCAAGATAAATCACTCGACATTCCTTCCTTAGACAAGGGGTCGAGCGAACCTTTGGGCGCTCTTTGATCTCAAATCCTCCTGTTTCTTTGCGGAGCTTAATCCAGTTAAACAGGGTCTTTTGCGAAACTTTGCCTTTCCACATACTTCGTGCGAGGTTTTCCAGAATCCAGGAAAGACATCGCACGAGCTCTTAGCTCACTGGGGTATCCATAGGCCTCCCCTGCTTTTAGGCACATATCACGTAATTAGTAAACTAAAATGCTATATAGTTTAGAAGAAATTGTCCGCGAAAAGCTAAGAGCCACCCTCCAAAACGTGAAAAAACTTCATGAGGCGGGATGGACACGCTCAAGAGCGCGAGATGACTATGATTTGTGGCGCATTCTCTTGATCTATAAGGAAAACTTAAACAGGGTAGAAATTCTTGATGTTCTGCCTCACAAATGTTCAGAGAAAAGCGTTTCATGGAATACACCAGATGATTTTTTCAATGAGGCTTATTTAAAGAGGGCGTACGATCCTCGTGGAATAAATGATTAGAGCCGCTCGTCTCCAATCCTTGAAGAAAGAGACCAAGAGAAATCCGCTTTGATCATTGCTTCTGCGCCAATGCCGCCAACCCTTGCTGACTCCACAGCGGTAAATATACCTCCTCAGACTTCGCCATTTCATTCAAGACGAGGAGACCCTTGAAGAGGGCCACAATCTCGTTTTTCAGGTCAGGATTTTTTTGAAAGTCTTCTCCAATGGGCAGGGAAAAAGTTTCAAGAAGTCATGCTTTTTCCACGAGCCCTCCCGGCGTTGGGTATCCTTTGCAAAACAGCCTTTATGGAGGAGAGGGTAAGTTAAGCAGGGGTAATTTTACTCTTTTGAGGTAATTGCAAAATTATCCCCGTTTCTGTCATGCCCGACTTAGAAACTCTCGATTTCCGAAGGAAATCATAGAGTTTCTTGATCAGGTATCTTCTCCAGCGCACTATTTCTAATGTAATTAGAAAACATTAATAAATTTTTAATGATTTTTATTTATACTTAAAGTATGTAATAATTTCTAAATAAATGGAGATATTAATGACAAAGGAAGCTATTCTATCTTCCCTTGCGGGTGCTTTTATGAGTATTCATGGCGCTCCTATGGTTGCTGATCCAGGTAATGTATCCACAACTATTCCCCTGCAGCATATTGATACAAACGATGTGGGGAAAAGGCACCCTGAGACAATTCCTTCAGGAAAAGTGAAGGATAATTGTATAAATAATTATCCTTGTTAATGTACTGCACAAGTAAATAATTTTATTCCATTCGTCTCACGAGAAAAAGACAGCTTACATGTCAATTGGGCATGTAAAAAGCCCCGCTGAAAAAAGTTTTTCTCTTGCATTGATTAAGGAAACTTAAGAACAGCAGTGTGTGCTTTCCTACACAGCGAAGCTTTGTTTTTCTGTCCTAATCAAAAGCTTCCTCTCCCTTAAGCTGTCGCTCAAATTTATCCAGGTCTTTCACATGTTTCGGTGTGAAGCCCAAGGCTGCCTCAATGGTTTGTTTGAGGATCCGTCTAATCTCTCGCTTTTGGCGGCGGGGAGAGAGGGTGACCTCTTTTCCACAACACGCGAGAATACGGTCATAGATGCCATAACAAAAATCATGGACAGCATAGGTCAGCCCTCCCAGATGGCCCCACATATCATGGGTCCCGCTGATAAGCTCGCTGATGAGATAGGGAACAGCAAGAGCAATCATCGTTCCTGTCATCGCCATTTGAACGGTATCGCTTCCGCCGAGCTGCTGAGGAATAAGCATACCCAAGGAGACAAAAATGGGCAGGAGGTTAGTCAAGTTGTTTTGTAGGAAGGCCCAGACGGTTCCCAGGACTTTGGTGGCACCAGTTCCCCACCAATAGGGATCTTTGAGAACTTCCTTCCATGTCCTTTTAGGTCCTGGTTCTTTAGCACGGATGTCATCCAGTGTTTCTTGGACGTTGTGACTTTGCAAAAAGGATTCTGGCACAAACCCCAAAGCGGCTGCTGTGATACTTAAGGCCAACGCCCCTTTCCATCCCATAAGCGCACTGAAGAGCCCAAAGACAGAAATGGCTGCCAGAGAAAATCCTGCGGGCAATCCAAGCCCCGCCAAAATTCTGGAGGCGAGTCTTGTTTTATGACCCCCTTCTGCGAGCTCCAGCTCTTCTTGTATAATCCTTTTCGCATAGTGTGTAAGCGACACATAAGACAGAAGCCCTTCAACCGTTGAAGATTCCGCCACCTCTCCTTGGCAAAGGTACTGAGCCCAGGCTTTAAACTTGGAGTTTTGTGCAACAAGAGGATGTTTAAGAAGATCAAAAAGATCTTCAATTTGATCATCAGAAAAATGATTAAGGCGCACCTCTAACTGGCGCAGAGCCAACACCCGCTCTTTGACATGTCCCGGAACTGTGGGATGAAACACCTTAGAGACGGCTGCGCGCATCCCTCTCCAGGATTGGGCCACAAGGTAAGGAAAAAAACCAAGAGAACTGAAATAAAGGTACTGATCATTGGGATTCCACCATCCCGTTACACCTGTAGCCTTTTTTTGAGCTTGATTGACTTGAAAAAATAGCAGCTCTAGATAAATTCCTGAAATAGCGGCTAAAGGAATTAAAATTCGATCGGCTCTTTTTTCTCGCGCACTTTTAGGCGTTGTAAAAGCGTGTGTGGAGGGAGACGTCATCTCTGGCATAAAAGATCCAGAATCCACAAGAGCTGTTATTCCAGTAGATATATTTATATAAGTCGCTAAGGGACCAACAATAGGCATATATTGCTTAAGATGACTGGCAAAGAAGGAATTATAGATTGAATATTCGACGATATCCGACATCGCCGCTCCCGTCCCCGCCGCCATACAGAGAGCGATAAAGAGTCCCCCCCAATCCTGCCAGCGCCAACGGCCGTCCACCACATAGCCTTGAAACCATCGTCCAAAATCCTCCAAGGACGTCCCCTGAATTTTTGAATAAATAAACCGGGCTTTCTGCAAAAGAATCTCTTGCTCTTCCAGTGGCAGTTCTTCAAGACGACTCACATCGCTGGAGGCTGAACGGTCTTCTTCCAAAGAGATAACAAGGTTCAAAAGCGCTTGTTTCTTTAACTCCGCAAGGGACGGGCCCTTTGCAACGACAATAAGGGGATCACTCTCTTTAGAAGAGTCTTCTAAAGAGCCTTTCTTGCAGTAAGAAAAAGGAGACCAACAACACCGCTTGGTGGGGGCGTCAGAAGACTCAACGTCCTCTCCCCTCTTACAACAAGAAGGCCAAGACAACCAAAGGCAGCATCTCTTTTTGTCTTCATCAACGAATCGACTGTCGACGGAACGTCTCTCGTCCTCGCTGTCAGAGGTAACTACAATAGAGACATGTTTTTTTTTACAGCAAGTAGGAGGCCAGCAAGAAGGGCATCTCTTTTTTTCAGGTCCCTTTTCTTCAACAGGATTCTGAAGCTCTGGAGAGAAACAGTCTCTTCTGTCCTCTTCATCAGAAGAACTCGCGTCTTTCGACCCGTTGAGGGAAGAGTGAGACGCGGCAGTGTTCTTCATGCGGGTGAGGCTATTGTAGGGGTCGTGCCGTTCTCCATTCAAGAGAGAAGACTTTTCCGTTATGCCATTGTTCGGGGAAGACTCGGAGGTGGACCGTTGTTTGACAACAATAGAAGCGGGAGGCCTTGAAGAAGTTGGTAAGGGCTCACCCTTATGATCATCCATCGCCGCCGCGATATCGCCCCACAGCATAGAGAAGATAATTATGAACGAAATAATGCGCTTCAGCATATAATATGGACCTCACTCAGTAAAAAAATTTACTAGTTCTCCCGCTTTATCCACCTTTTACATAGGTCAGTACGTATACGAGTGGACTATATCAATAAAAAATATATTTATTCAAGTTGAAATGTGACCTTTGGTGCAACCACTCTGTTGTCGTCTTCACAAAAAGAGAGGATTAAAGATCAGGATGCCAAAAACAAGAAAAGACGGATCGCCAATCTGATCAGCTCCAGCCCAAACTTCTTTAAACCGCTTTGAGAGGTTCACATTTAATGCCTCCGGCTCTGCCGGAGGTGATTTATTTATTTATTTATCTATTCTACATACAAAAAACAAATTATTGACATTTAAATTATTTTTAACAATTTTTTGATATATATAAAATATAAACAAAGGAGATTGAAATGGTTCGATTTAATTTAAAAATTCTTTCTTTAGGGCTTCTGGTGGCTGCTGTGGCCAGTACTTCTACGGAAGCAGCAAAAGCAGAAAGTGCTTCACACAGTGGAATCACAGAAGTATATGGACAAGATCCACTCGTTATTGAGGAAGGCCAACGGGCACTACTGCACTTCACAAAACCCCATGCTAGGGTGGGAGGACTGGGTTGCTCACTTAATGGATGCTAATTAGCATTCTTAAGAAGGGTTCCTTTACGCCAAGGAACCCTTTTTTTTCTTTAAATAATAGCCCACACAAGGTGGTAAAACACATTAAGAGCAACAAGCCAAAAAGCATAACAATTTAACGAGCTTGAAGAAGCTGATGAGGAGTTTTTCTTCTTTAAAAGAGGAGTCTCCTTTGTATCAGGTTCCTTCACTGATAAAAAGTTTTTTGATGAAGCTATGTGACTTTCTTTTTCCTTCTCTACGCTCTGATAAACTTTATTTTCTTGTTCCATTTTTTTTTCCGCAGTCTGAGAATCCGCTTGCTTATATTCAAAATGAGAACTATCTCGCTGAATTCGTACAGGAGTCATTATAGAAGAAATGTCCTGAGATGACTGTTGGAGAACAACAACTTGCTGACTCTGAGTTACAGCAAGTGGGTTTTCGTGTACGACTATCCTATCCTTAGAAGAAGGAAGCGGCTTCTCTTGAGATGAGCTTGAAGAATTGACTTGGGAGTCTCCAAAGAGAACTAATTTAGGGTTTGCAAGCTTTATTGCATTTATTTGCGCCTCGAGATTTTTGTGATTTATAAATTCATATTTATCCTTAATGCCAAAAACCACTTCCTTCAGTCGAAAACGCTTATGCTCTTTTGAGGGGCCTTTCCCTCTCCATGCCTGCAAGCGATCAACAGCTGTAATTGTGTCTTGGAAAGGATTACCAAAAACACCTGCGTTACGGGCCCACTCCGCTCCCCAAGAAAAACCAATACCTCCAAAAAACAAACCAAAGCCCACGGATGAAGAAATATCTACTCCAGCAAAATAACTCGCAACAATATAAGAAAGGTTCATCCCTAACCCAGCAAGGGAACTCAACACGTCTGTAAATGTGCGGCAACGTGAATGAGTTCGGGATTGGTGACTATCTCTCATCCCACTCCAACGACTGAAAGATTCGTTGAGGCGAATATATTCGGTTCCTGAAGTTGCAAGATTACCAACAATAGAAAGAGACTGAGCAAGTGCTCCCCACGGGGAGCTTCCTGTCGCTTTAGCAATAGAAGACGCTACGGTCCACCAGCGGGTGGAGAAGGAGAGAGCCGTCAAGGTAAGAGCTCCCCTGTGAGCTTTTAAAAGCTGAGCTTCTCGACGAGGGTCTTGGAGAGGAACAAGATGTTTATATTTCTGGTGAAATTCTAAGAGCGCTACGGTTACTCTCTGAGTTTCAGAACCTTCAATCACTTTCTTAATGAGGCCGTCTCTCTCAGTTTCCGTCAATGCTCTTCCTTCATCCTCAGAAAGATCCTCAGGGGTTTTTCGGTCTAAACCTCCTGTGGACAAGAGCAGGTTAATATCTTCATGAGATAAGATTTGGTCCTTTTGCAGATACCAAAAGGTCTTTTCAATCTCTTCTCTTACTTGCGGTGTATATTTCAGAGGGTTATTTAGGAGAGAGTTATAAAAGTCGTCTATAATCTGCTCATCAAGATCATCTTGATCTAGGATTTGGCCTACTTCATCAAAAGCGTTAAGAACTTTTTTGCGATCTCCTTCCAGTTCAGGATTTTCGTCTTCATAAAGAGCCCGGTTCCACTGATTAATTTTCTTCTGGGCCTTTAAGTAAAAAGAATCCGCATTGAAGACAATCTGATAAAGAAAATAAGCTGGGGCATTAGCAATAAGATAGCCAATAAGCTCTGATCTTAATGCAGGATTAACTGATACAGCATGCTCCTCAGCTGCATAAAACAAATAATCTGCAAAAACAGCACTCAGGAGACCAATGACACCATAACCTGTTTTGTTGAGACCGTCTAAAAACCAATTGCACCAGCTTTTCTTCAAAAGGTACTGACTTTCTGAAGGACCGTCGAACCTCATAAAGATGGGAATACAGCGAGCTGTGGCTGCAAAAAATTGGGTTATATTAACAGAAAGCTGAAAAAAATAAACGGATACGTCATTTCCTGCAAAATAGTCAGGAGCTAAAGGGTCTAGAGAATGAGAAAACACAGGGGTAGTAGCCATGCTGACGCTAGTTGCAACTCTAAGTGCAATAGCAGCTGCCGCGTATTGCCACCAGGTAAAATTACGCCGAATAACCTGCTTATTAACAAGACTTAAGAAATCCGGGTCGATGCCTTTCATTGCTTGCAGACTACGCCTAAATGTAACTAAATCTTCAAGTTTCATTTGGGGATATAATATTAGTTTTACATCACCTATGAGAGGCGTAGGGTCAATAATTGGAGAGCTCTGTTTTTCAGGAGTAATATGGGGAGAGGGATCAGGCGAATCGTCAGAACTATTTCCTCCAGAACAATCGGTAGATGAAGGGGGAGATGGATTGTGTGACGGGCTATTTCTTTCTGAGGATAGATTATTAGACGACAGGCTCAGTTGTTGCGTTATGACCTGTATAATTAAAGGAGGAGGATCTTGCTGAACTTGGACTTGAGCCGACGCTCGATATTGCAGAGAGACTCCTTGCTCATCAGAAGAATTAGGAGCAGATGTAGGAAAACGTGTGCGGGTCGATTTTGAGAGATCAATATCAATAGAGGCGGAAGGGGAATCCCCGTCCATGGCCCAGCTCGCATCTCCAACCAATATGGATACCACAAGTACTTTTGCTAGGCATCTTTTTAGGAACACTATCATAAATGATCCTTTTGTTATTTATTCTACAACTTTATAGATATTGTCAATTATTATGTATAAAATCATATTAGCGAAAAGACAAAATCAATAAAAACAACGGTAACATTTTGTATTACTTTTCTTATTAAAAACAATTGAACGCCTAAATCACCTTCTTTATTTTTACGACTCATATTTTTTAAAGTCAATTCAAAAAACTTATGAAGGAAAATGACATAAAAAATAATAATGGTTCTTCTAGAGTGTTGAGTAGCCATACGAACCGCTTTAAAGCTGCGTGTGTAGGGGCTGGGATAATTGATTGGATCTCTGACATTTCTATAACTGATGCACCTACCTATATGGAAAGCTCATTTGGAGGAAATTATTGGAATAATTATGCTTTGTGGAACCTGCTGCAAAAGGGAGAGCGATGAGATAGAGTGACACAAGGCAACAGATTGAAAAGGTTCAAACACGTCATTTGCAGAGCTCTTGGTGACCCAGCGTCGGATAAGTGCTCATAAATCTTTAGGCGATCGGCTTCACTTAAATGTTTGTATTTCCTTTTACCCATAACAACCTCCTGTTGCTTCAAATTAGTTTCCTAATTTTTTAACAGAATGTCGCTCCTCATTCCTCAATGTGCCCTTTACGGAGTTGCACTTCATTTTAGAACAGGCCACCATTGTATCCTCCTGAACTTGCCTCCTCTCTCTCATAGAGAATGCGATATTTTTTAAAAAGAGATAAAATATCGTAAAAACAAATAGAAAATAGCAGGAGTCATATATACTCTCTGTTCTTGAAGTTACCTTTTTTGGTTGTCGTCGTGAAGCTTTAGTTCTGATCTGGGATGAGCCGGGATCATTTCGGGATCTTGTTGACAAGGAGATGCTGAAACGAGTTCAGCATGACACCGGTTGCTCTGGATCCTCGCCTCTCGCCTCAGCGAAGCCTCCGGCGTAGCCTGGATCGCGGGGATGACAATGGGAAAATTGCAACAAACACACTTTCAACTTGAATGGGCATAGCACATCTCCTCCCTCCGCAAGGAGGAAGGAGATGTGAAGAGATAAACTCTTGCGTGCTATATTCGTCCCATCAGGAATAAGATGAGGAGAACGATAAGAATAACGCTGACAATGCCACTCGGGCCGTACCCCCAATCGCGACTATGAGGCCATGTTGGAAACACTCCTAATAAAAGAAGGACGAGAATAATTAATAAAATAGTTCCTACGGACATTGTTGTACCTCATGAAGATTTTTTTAATTGGAATAATTTTTGTACATTTCTTTCTTCGTTTTTTTTCTAATACATTTTTAGTTAATCTAATTTAAACATCAATTTATACATAAAGCATCAAAAATTGTCTAATAAAAAACAGGGCCTTTCTATTCAAGACTTTCCTTCTCAAACTCATCAACTGTTTCTTAAAACAAATGATTAAACAACCAAATGAGTATCAAAATGCTCAAAGGCACCCCTAGCAGCCAAGCAATGAAATATCTCATAGCAACCTCCCTTCACTATACGGCGTTGAGTGAAAAAACAACGCCTATTAATCTTTCCAACTGTTTTTATCAAGAAACTCTTGAATTTCCTTTTGAGCTTGGTCTTTTTGGTAACCATACTTTTTTTGTAAAACACCAGAAAGTTCCTCGTAAGATCCTTGCATTTGAGCAATCTCATCATCCGCGAGATCTCCCCATTGCTGCTTTAATTTTCCTTTAATTTCATGCTATTTCCCTTTAATGATATCTTTGTTCATCAGTCTTCTACTTAAGTTGTTACAATGACTTAGATTTTCTCTTTAGCATAAAAAGATTACCAAAGAGTTAACGTCAAGGCGCATTGGGTTTTTGTTTTCAACTGGGCCTCCATCTCGATGAGGCCTACTCTATAAGCATAAGCAAGCACCCACCTACTTAGGCACGCAGCTTATTAAAAGTGAAACAAAGGAGGATGGCTATGAGAAAAACACATAAAACTCTCTTGTCTGCACTTATAATTACGTGTGGGCTAATAACAACGCAAGCTGACGCAAGCGTCATAAAAGTTGTGAGTACTGCTAATAGCAGAATTACGACAAGGGTTGTGCCTGGGCCTTCTGATGAGAACTCTACCTATTGCTGGAGCTGCTTTTCTGGATGCTTAGGCTCAGACCTCTGTCGTCATAAGAATCTTCTAATCCCTGCCGAAGGCACTGGAACTGACACTTTCACCATTGTAGGAACAGAAGGTGGCATTCTTTTTAATGGAGTGTGTAGCAACCTCAGCACTTACAAAAATTATGAAGTGGTCTTCTTTGATACTTGCTTAGGAATAGGCTGCAGAAGCAGAGAAATTTAAATTTATTAACTCTAAGAAAGGAACAGAAAATGAAACATCTTCACAATACCCTCAATCGAGAAACTACGATCAAATGCCTGTTAATTGCCTTAACTATCCCCTTCCTTTTAGTGGGATGTAATACCATGGAGGGCGCAGGGACAGACATAAAGCATGCAGGACAATCGCTAGAGAATGCTGCAGAAAACAGTAAGTCTCCTCCCTGCTCACAACCACCTTGTCCACGCACACAGTCACGCACAGCTCGTTAAGAAGGTGCCCTTCTCTGTAAATCCCTACGTCTACACAGAGAAGGTCGCTCCTGAAATCTAAGAGTGAATGAGTATTACTAACTTCAACAGAAGGAGATGAACCATGTCCAAAAAAGAAACCTATATAAAAGAGCTAGAGACAAATCTTGAGAATTACAAAAATAAAATTTCTAAAATTGAGGATCTTTTAGAAGACTACAAAGGCAGCAATAAAAGGGCCTTATTAAATCAAAAAGCGACCTTGCAAGAAAAATTTGACGATGGAAAGAAAATGCTTAAGCAAATACAAACTGCTTCTGAACAAGAATACGAAAAAATGCGAGAAAGCGCTGGCACTCTCTTTGAGAGCATCAAAGAAGCGTTCTATGATTTCTCTCATTTTCTTACTCTCGAACAACTATCGCGAACAAAAAAAGAGCTCACTCAGCTAGGAGGTCAAACAGTTGATGAAGCTCAGGATATTATAAAGCATCATCCTTTAGCTATAGCAGCAGGAGCGCTCGGTCTCGGTTTTATTGTAGGCACCCTCTTAGCCCGCTCTAAATAAGGAGGTTTGTTATGATCTTATATGACTTATGGGCCTCTCGCGAAAGAGAGACTTCGTTGGGAAGCAAAGCCTTAGGGTATTGTTTCTTAAGTGCGGGCGTCTTAGGAGGAACATTCTTCCTTTTTCAAGGTCTCGTCCCTCTTCTAGGGTATGTGCAAAGCGGAGCTGTGGTTTGTTCTATCCTTGCATTTACAGGAGGGGTCTTACTGCTTCTGACAAGGAAAAAGAAACCTTTGCTTCATGAGGCTCTTCCTCAACAAGCCTTAAGTTTCCTTAAGGACTTAGATGTCGAAAAGCTTCTAAAGGAGCATGCACTTTCTCTTTCCCTGCTTTCTTTTGGAGCAGGAGTTGCCTTATCGCAGTTTAATAATCCCAGAAAATTATTAGATATCTACAAAACATTAGTGAGATAAGAAAAAATGAGACACAGAAACGAGAGAAAAACAATAGATCAGCAAGTGACTTAAGTTTGAAACCTACACTTAAAAGGAGGAAAACATGTCTAAAATTCGCAAAGACAAACAACCGAGACCTCAACAATCAACTCCCAAAGCTGAAGACACAAGCTTCGAAGAAAAAAAGCAAGCCGCTTATTCTCAGATGGGGCAACTAGGCGGCATGGCACGAGCCAAACAAATGGCTGAGCAAGGATTCACGTCCAAAACACGCCGTGACTCTTCTAACAAAAACAAAGCTGAGCAAAGTTCTTTAGAAAAAGGAGACAAACAAAACACATCAAGACCTCTCGTAAAAAAAAAGTGATCAAGACAGTTCTTAAATTAAAAAAGGAGAACCCAATGAAGATACATATTTTTAAAATAAGTTGGCGTAAATTTAAATAAAAAATAAGGAGAAAATGGGACCAGCTTACGAATGAAGAGCTGCCCCCCACAGAAGGAATATTCTGAAGAAGTGAGGAGCAGCTCACCAAGAGGTGTGGTTATGAAAAAAGCGTGGTCAACATGAAATCAAGAAACAATACAGTCATGAAAGGATACAAAATGTCTAAAATAGACTTTCTTATAATAGGATGTGCCCTAACGTTTGGGTTGGCATCCAATTCTGCCAAAGCGTTAAGCCCTCAGGAAGCTGTCGCCGCCTTTTCCGGTCTTGTGCTGTGTGATGGCTCACAAAAGGCAGAAAAAACCTGTAGAGAAAAGTGCACCGGAGATCACCCTTTCCTTTTTGTGGAGGGAACCTGCAGGGATCAGACGACATGGGACTATTGTCGCAGCATTTGTCGCAAAGATTGGATCGAGGATTGTGTACGCACAGCAACAAAACATACCTTAAACGGCCTCGCTCAATGTCAATAACAAAGCATGACAGATAAAGACGTTAATATTAACAACAAAAGGAGATTTAAAATGGAAAAAATAACTCTATTGCTTGCATCTGCATTTATAATGAACTCTGTGAGTATAGCAAACGCACAAGTAGCTAACGAATCTCAACTCCTCCTTCCAGCGGTCCCTGTGGCAGCAGTCCCCCTAAAAGAAACGTACGTAACGTTTCCTGCCACCTCAAACAATAACATTGAGTATTACGCTGGGACAGAAACCTATCCTTATGTTTATTATAGTGGATATTTTTGGTACCCTAAAGCAGAGGCTAACATCCTTACGGAATATACGCCTACCTATTGGAATGGATATTACTGGTACGCAAGCCGAATCCACCCTCATCAAGTTTATCTAGAAAAGCAGAATGCTTTATATCTCGTGCCTATGGAACCCACGGGCATACTTGAATAAAAAAGCATTCCAGAGCAGGGCATAAAGCCCTGCTCCTAAGCTTGAGCAAGAAAGGTGCTGTATGGAAATGAAGATCCCTCATAATTTTATTACTGTTAAAAACCACGAAGACAAAAAAATCCTTCTCGATCAGTATAAAATTGTTACCGAATCTTTAAATAAAATTAACGAAATCCGAGAAACCGCAAATACTTTTTGGACCGGCCTTAATGTAGCCCTTATTGGAGGAATTGCTTATCTCAGAGATGCAGAGGGTTTTGCGGGAAATCAAAGATTATCGTTCATTTTGACAATGATTTTCTTAGGAATCGTTTTTTCTTTTTCTTGGCTGAGTTATCTTGTGACCATTAAAAAAAGTGTGGATATGAGAAATGACATCCTTATAGCAATTGAAAAATATCTGCCCGCCAAGGTCTTTACAATGTGCATATATAAAATGGGGAGGAAAGAAGGGAGAGAAGGATCTCTTTCTTTCAAAGAAATGCTTGTTCCTACCCTATCTTTAATGTGTTATTTATTATTTTTTATTTTATTTTATTATGATCCAAAAATTATACTTCCCGATTAGATAGACAGGCTTGTTAATCAAGAGAGAGACAGAAATTTAGAGCGAAACGCTTTCAAAGGCTAAAGCCCCTGAAGAAACCACTAGAGGTGTAGAGAAAGACTAAAGCATTATTAGGGCTCTTAAAACTTTGTTCACCTGGCCATTCTCTCTAAATGATTACTTTGAAGAGGAACTCGAGGAAGAGGAACTCAATGAAGAAAAACTCGAGGAAAAGGAACTTAAACTAGAAGAAGAAGAAGAAGAAGAAGAAGAGCTGGAAGAGCTAAACGAAGAATTCGAAAAACTGCCGGGAAAATTCAGCGTTCCCTTATACCCGGTCTTTTCATCTCTTGTAATTGAAATTATACTATATTTATTGAATATATCTAGGATCGGATATCCCCATAGAGATTCGGGGATATCAGAAGATTTGACAATGAAACTTACTCCATGTATGACCAGACGCGCGATAGAATAATCTTTTTTATTTAGAAGAGCTACTTTTACTTTTATATCTAGATGTTTATTATTCTGACCTACCCACTGTTGTACTGTGTCGCATTTGTTTGGCATCACGAATGTGTTGTCCACCATGTTTTCCGCATCTACCCCCCAGGGGCTAATTTCAGCTGAGTGTGAGCTACTCTTATCCTTAGATCCGCACCAGTTTATGCAGGCATCTACTTCATAAGATTTTTTGTCTTTCCAGTCACTAGGAACTTCGATGCCTCCATAACACTCCTCATTGTAACTCGATGATGTGGCAAGAGAATTTGAGTTCGAAACAGTAGAAAAACTTGAACTAGATAAAGAGCTGGAAGAGCTAGACGATGAATTCGAAGAACCTCTATTCATAAACTGCAGTGTATGCGTATATCCCGCCTGGGGATTACCACTAACTGTTAGGAAGCTATTATTAAACACTTGTATTACATCTTGATCGAGGAGATCAGACGGAAAATCCGAAGCTTCCACCTCGAATTCTAATACCTGTCCCTTGTCATCCTTAAAACAGCAATAAGGATAGTCTGCATATCGATACACGTAAGTCACAACTGGGTTTTTCTTAGCTCTTAGCCAGTCTTTCACTGTACAAAAGGCGCCCACCTTCCTAAGAAATTTAGTTTTTGTCAGGTTATCTTTTACGGGAACTACGGCTTTACCAACAGCATATAACTGGTCATTATTAAGTCGATTCCCTAGATATACTACTGCTTGATACCTGTTGCTGTTCCATGAAGAAGGCAACTCAACTATGGTATTATATTTCAGATTAGGAGGCGCTTTTGAGTTTTTTACAGTGAGGGTGGAACTTTTTTCGATATCATCATCTCCTCCCGCCAAGCTGATTGTAGGCACACACAACTGCATACAAAAAATCAGCGCTGAAACTGAATAAAAAAACTTTTCAAGCGAAACATCCATAGTTAATATCCTTTCTAAAAATAACATAGAAACTGTCCCAGATAAATAATCTAGGACTCCATCGAATAAGTACAAGGCTAGGATAAAAACTGACCTAAAAAGAACTTTAGGGGAAAAATCTGCACCATAACAGCAAGTGAGCGGGTTCAACACGACCTGTTCAAGACAAGAGCGTATCTCATTCCATTTCTTTTACCACAGCCTCCAAAGCCTCCAATCCAAAGTCCAGTTCTGCCTTCGTAATAATAAGAGGGGGAGCAAACCGAACAACTGTGCTATGGGTCTCTTTGGACAAAACACCTTTTAAGAGGAGTTTTTCGCAGACCTCTCTGGCGCTTATAGCTTCGGGAGAAAACTCGACTCCTGCCCACAGACCTTTTCCGCGAACTTCTTTAATCAACGGAGAACGAATTCTTCTCAAGCGTTCCAACATATACGTCCCTAACTCAGCAGAATGCTGATCCAAGTGCTCTTCTTCAAGAAGGCAAAGAGCTTCATGAGCAATAGCACACGCAAGGGGATTCCCTCCAAATGTCGATCCATGACTTCCAGGGGTCATCAGAGAAAGAACATCCCTTCGGCCTAACACAAGGGAGATGGGTAAAATCCCGCCTCCCAATCCTTTCCCGAGAAGAAGCATATCGGGCCTTATATTTTCATGTTGAAAAGCAAACATTTTTCCTGTTCGCCCCAACCCTGATTGAACCTCATCAAGAATTAAGAGGATATTATGTTTTGTACAAATCCGTCGAATATCTCGCAGCCACCCCTCAGGAGGGACAATGATACCCGCTTCTCCTTGAATAGGCTCCACAAGAAAAGCACACACATGGGGCGTAATGGCTTTTTCCAAAGCCTCCGCATCTGCAAAAGGAATGACTTTAAACCCAGGGGTGTAAGGACCGAAATCTTTGCGGTATAAGGCTTCTGTTGAAAAACTTATGATCGTTGTTGTGCGTCCATGAAAATTATTTGCGGCCACAATAATTTCCGCTTGATCAAAAGGGATTCCTTTAACTTCATACCCCCACCGTCGTGCTATTTTAAGGGCTGTCTCCACAGCTTCAGCCCCTGTATTCATGGGAAGGCCCATGTCAAAGCCCGACAAGGCACACGCTTTCTCTAAAAAGGGGGCCAGTTGATCCGTATGAAAAGCCCGCGACGTCAAGGTCACTTTTTCGGCTTGTTGAACCATCGCCTTTACAAGGCGGGGATGACAATGACCAAAGCTCATGGCTGAATACGCAGACATCATATCAAGGTATTTATGTCCCTTAATATCCCATAGCCACACCCCGTTGCCTTTACTCAACACAACAGGAAGGGGATTATAATTAGGAGCACACACTAAAGCTTCTCGTTGGATGAAGTTTTTTGTGCTCATTGTTGTCCCTGTTTATGTTAGATGTCTATCTTCTGCATTATCTCCGAATTAGGTAAAATATTTATTAACAAGTCTCTTATAAGAGACAACGTTTTACCCCCTCTATCACGCTCAGGATTATACTCCACAATTTCAAGGGCCTTCAAATCTGGGTCACGCTGAAGAATTGTCAAAGCAGGCAGGGCTTCTTGCGCTTTGAGACCTTGAGATTCAGGAGTTCCCACCCCGGGGGCATCCTCTGGATCAAACGCATCCAAATCAATGGTCACCCCAAATCCAGTCGTGCCTTGTTTGACATGGTGAAGCGCTTCTTGAAAAACAGTGTCAAAGCCCCTTTCTTGAACCTCGCTCATATAATAAACACGAACCCCCAGACGTTTCAAAAGCGCTGCTTCCCCTTCCTCATAGCTTCGAACGCCGATAAGACACACATGCTGCGGGTTTAGGACAGGGCCATTTTCTAAAATATTTACAAGGGATGAGTCTCCATATCCCAGCAAATCAGCTAAAGGCATGCCATGGTAAGCTTTTGAAGGACTTGTTTCCATCGTATGAGCATCCATATGCGCATCAATCCAAATAAGACCAAGCTTTTGTTTATTCTTTAGGGAAAATGCCACGCCAGCCCAAGTGCCGGCTGCCACCGTATGGTCCCCTCCAATAACAACAGGAAAATGATGCCTTTGGAGTACTTCACCCACGGAAAGAGCTGTCCTCTTACACATATCTTCAATATAAGGCAACGTCTCCTTCCCCGATGGCAAATGAAGATCTTGAGCCGACTTAAGAGGAAAAAGCGTTTCTTTCCACTCCCATGAAACAGGAAGAGTCGATAAAATTCCTGATTTATAAAGAGCGTCCGGCCCCTGTTCTGTTGCGCGAACTTGCGCTCCCCACCCAGACGCAAATCCAATGAAGGATATGCAACCTGAAACTTTTATTCCTTGATTCAAAAGACTATTCCCCTTACTTTAAGAAAAAAACTTTAGGAAAATATAAATGACAGCACAAGCTCATAAACACAAGGACACCCTTTGGGAAAATGTAAAAGCTCTTTTTTATGCCGTTTTATTAGCGGTTCTTATCCGCACATTTTGGCTCCAGCCCTTTCATATTCCCTCAGGATCTATGATCCCTTCTCTTTTAATTGGGGATAACCTTTTTGTTTCCAAGACGGCCTATGGGTACAGTCGCTATTCCATCCCTTTTGGAGGAAGTATAAACTATTTTTCAGGACGCATCTGGGGAGCTGAGCCTAAACTTGGAGAAGTCGTTGTTTTTCGCCCAGTTGCTGATCCCAACACAGATTTTATCAAGCGGGTTGTGGGCTTGCCTGGCGATCGTGTCCAAATGAAAGAAGGCCTCCTTTACATCAATGATGTGGTTTGCCCTGTAGAGCCCAATGGAGAAGTCGAAGTCATCAATGATAAAGGAACATCCTCAACGGTTTTAAAAGCTCCTCAATATATTGAAACTCTCCCTAATGGAGTAAAACACCTCATTATCAAAAAAGACCCTTTTGGAGCGGGAACTTATGATAATACCCCCGTCTATAACGTTCCCCCCGGCCATTACTTTATGGTGGGTGACAACCGAGATGGATCCAATGATGCCCGGGCCCAAGGTATTGTGGGCTATATTCCTTTTGAGAATTTGGTGGGTCGCGCGAGCTTTATTTTCTTCTCCACCGGCGGGCATATCGCTCTGTGGGAAATTTGGAAATGGCCTTTCACTGCCTATTATAACCGCATTGGGGAAGTCATTCATTAATGGGGAATTTTGAAAAGAATTTAGACTACACTTTTCAAAACACCTCTCTTCTTCAACAGGCTATCACTCACCCAAGCGCCCTAGCCCCAGGGCAAGGGCGTGATTTTGAACGTCTTGAGTTCTTAGGAGATCGTGTCCTTGGCCTTGTGATCGCCACATGGCTTTTTAGAGAATTTCCCCATGACACAGAAGGGGATCTAGCAAAACGGTTTGCAGGCCTCGTTCAAAAAGAACGGCTCGTTGACGTGGCAAAAGCCCTCTCCCTTGACCAAGTGATGCGCATAAAAGGAGAGAAAAGCTCTTCCCATCAAAAACGCTTGGAAACTTTACTATCAGATGGCTGCGAAGCCCTTCTTGGAGCTCTTTATCTGGATGGAGGGTTAGAGGCCGCCCAGCCCTTTATTCATCGTCATTGGCAAGCTTATATAAAGGTTTCTCAAAAACCCCCGCACGATCCCAAATCCATGCTGCAAGAATGGGTCCAAGCTCAAGGAAAAACGCACCCTATCTATGTAGTAGTTTCCTCCTCTGGTCCCTCTCATGCCCCTCACTTTGTTGTAGAAGCTCGAATTCAAGGCTATGAGTCTGTCCAAGGAGAAGGATCCTCAAAACAACTGGCCGAAAAGGATGCTGCTCAGAAGATGTTGGACTGTTTCCGTGAATTGGAAAAAAACCACACCAATTCCCATGAAAGGTGAACCCGTTTTAAAAACACCTCTCGGATTTTATATTTTTACAATATCAAAAAATTGCTCAAGAGTAAAAATTTTTAATTGGCCACTTCAAAAAAGAATTTTTCTTTTATAAAAGAATTATATATA
>CANGTV010000030.1 GCA_947457015.1 Alphaproteobacteria bacterium
AAGGTTCGTAAGATAGATTCCGAAGCGCTCATACAAGCTCTAGAGAAAACCCCTGATGCAACTCTCAAAGAATTGGCAGAAGAATTTGATTGTTGGCCTCACGCCATACACAGACGTCTGAAAAAACTAGGGATAACGCGTAAAAAAAATAACCCTTTATGCGGAACGAGATGAAGAAAAAAGACAAAAGTTTTTAGCGGAACTAAAGACTCTAGATCCGGAGAAAATTGTCTATACCCCTTGTACTTGAAGATGCCTTATTAAACCTACCACTGGGTGTCATTCCCTGCTGTGGCGGGGATGACAACAGTGGATAAGCAAACACGTCAACTTCATATATATGACTATATCTCTGAGGTACCTCCTTTTGCAAACCTGAGAAAACAAGACTCAGGACTGAACAAAAAGGACAAACCGTCTCAAAGGGTGATTTACTCTGAGGGTGTCTCCTTTTGCGCTTTCTCCAAAGCATCAACACGCTCCTCTACCTTTTTCAACCGTGCTTCCAGCGCTTCTGTTTTTTCCATGACTTCATTGGCTGTTGACGGCGCTGCAAAAAAGGGTTGAGCCAAGTCATTGGCTTCAGCAGCAATAGAAGGAGCAGGGTCATTTGTATGGATATATGTCACCACCTCTTTAGGATCTGCAGCAACTCCACTTTGTGAACAAAGCAAGAATCCTCCTAAAACAAGTCCCCACAATCGATACATTTTTCTTTTCCTTTTTAAGAGTTTTGGGACGGTGTAATCCACCCGATATTTCCGTCCTGCCGACGGTAAACAACATTCAGTTGATCCTCTTTAATATTATTAAAAAGCATGGCTTGCGCATCTGATAGATCAAGATGCATGACAGCTTCACTCACCGAGAGTGTTGGGATATCCGTTTTGACTTCGGCAATAATAAGAGGATTGTCCTGCTGGTCCGTTGATTCCCCTTCGGGGTTAATAATATACTGTGAGGCGGGCGTTTTGGCAGCAGACGCCTCTCGCTTTTGTTTGTAATCAAGGAGCTTTCCTTTATAACGCCTGAGCCGCTTTTCAAAGGTTCCCATGGTCTGCTCAAGACTTATATGAGCCTCATCCGTTTCTTCATGAGCGCGCACATAAACGCCTCGCCCTAAATGCATTTCAAGATCACATCGAATCAGACTATGAAAAGGAGAGCCTTCTTTTGAAAAGGTCACAGTTGTTTCGAGAGGATTTAACTCATATTTAGTGCATACATCACGAACCTTGCCGTCTGTTTGGGCGCGCAAGGCTTCCCCCACATCCATTTTTTTCCCAGTAATGAGCATTTGCATTGAAACCACCCTTCTTTTTTACATTTATTTTTATACTCATCGACCTTGAAGTTACCGTCTGAGAGTTACCCTTCGGTGTCATTCCCTGCTGTGGCGGGAATCTAGAAAAATACTGGATCCCCGCCTTCGCGGGGATGACAACTGAGATACAACCCTACCGACATTTTCACGTCATATAAGTATAAATTTTTTTATCTTTGTCTATAAATGATATCAGAAATGGGATACAAAAGCAAAATATTTAACAAAATGGCCAATAGAGTACCTTACTCACTTCCTGACTTTACAAGGAAAATGTCATGAAAATTACTAAAATCCCTTCCCCCAATTTTAACGAACGACCCTGTTCTATTGACGCCCTCATTATTCATTACACGGATATGCTGACTGCAGACGAAGCGCTGGCATGGCTTATCAATCCTGCCTCAGAGGTGAGTGCTCATTATCTTATCGATGAAGGAGGAGAGATCTACCAAATGGTGGAGGAAGACAAACGAGCGTGGCATGCAGGGACAAGTTTTTGGCAAGGACACACAGACATAAACAGCTGTTCCATTGGGATTGAGCTTGCCAATCCCGGCCACAGCCATGGGCACACACCCTTTCCTGAAGCCCAAATTGACTCTTTAATAAGGCTTTCTTGCGACATCCAATCACGCTGGAACATTCCCTCTTCCCGTATTTTAGGGCACTCGGATGTGGCGCCTCGACGAAAGCAAGATCCGGGAGCTCTCTTTCCTTGGGAGGATCTTGCCCAAGAAAAGTTAGGATTATGGCCTCTCAAAACAACTATTCAATGCCAAGATGTTCTGAAAGGCCTTGAACAAATTGGCTACGAGACCCTCTCCCCTTCCCACACTCTTCTTGCATTTCAACGCCACTTCCAACCTCATAAAATCGATGGGATCGCTGATACAGAGACCCTCTGCCTTCTTCAGGGCTTGTTAGATAGCCAGGAAAAGCTTATATAAAAAAGGCAGATGGCCGGAGAAGTGCTGCCTAAAAGCAGAGGAAAGTCCGGGCTCTCCAAAGACACGGTGCCGGATAACGTCCGGCGGGGGTGACCTTAGGGAAAGTGCAACAGAAAGCAAACCGCCTGGAAACAGGTAAGGGTGAAAGGGTGCGGCAAGAGCGCACCGCGCCTTTGGTAACAAAGGTGGCACGGCAAACCCCACCGGGAGCAAGACCAAATAGGGATGGCACATGACCTGTCTTTGGGTCGTCATCCGGGTCGGTCGCACGAGGTGTGAGGCAACTCACATCCCAGATGAATACTTCTCCCCTGGGCGACCAGGGACAGAACCCGGCTTATAGGCCATCTGCTTTTTTATCGCTTACAAACATCAAAAGAGATTACTGCAAATATGACCCCAAGTGCGCTTGCATGTTCCGATCCAATTCTTCATTCAAAGTATTCATGATCTTTTCCATCATGTGAATCCACACTTTTCGGCGCTGGCCAAGCGTGAAATTTTCACTCACGGTCCGCGATCCTTGAGCCCTTGCATAAGCAGATCCTTTTGACTGTCCCAAATCATCAAAGATTTCAATCTTTACGGAGAGTTTGACGTCATATTGTTCCGATTGATCAACCGTAAAATACCCTCTCAATCCCTTCGTTCCCTTAAGTGGTATCTCAACAACAGAGGCCTCTTCAATGGTCACAACGGCATACCCTGTTTTTCCAACAGACAACAGTCGATCTTGTGTCCATTGTTGGATCATAGCAGTCGGAGGAATCGGCAACTCATTCTCAATGTGAGGCGGTTTTGACGATGATTGATATTGTTTTACGACTTCAATGCGCGCCACGTTTAATCGTAGAGGTTTGTTGGCAAGATACGCAAGGCCAAGAGGCTCCGGCATTTGAGGAGAGGGGGTACAACCTATAAGAACAAAAGCAAGGCTAACAAATAAAATGAGGCGCATATTATAATCTCCTGAGTGAATCTTCATCAGGTTATCATTACAAAATTAATACCTTATGTTCAAGCGTCTTCCTTGCCACAGCATTCATTAATTTATTATTAACTTTTTTCATTGTATAATTATTTTATGAAGAATAAATATCTCATTTTTATTAATTTATACGATGGTAATTGACATGATCTATATACGCAATTTCTTTTTAGACGACGCAGGCGTGACAGCGATCGAGTATACTCTTATCGCGTCCCTTATCGCCATCGCGATCGTCGCTGGGTTTCCTTTACTTAGCCCTGCAATTTCAAGTTTGTTCACTAAAATCGCGGCCCATACAAACGCCCTTACTTAGGTTCCGTGAGCCTTGCCTCCTGGCGGTTTTCGTCCCCTCTTCCCCACACTTCATCAAAACTAATCATAATATATTCTTTTTTTGTTAAATATTTATTAACTTTTTTCACTGTATAATCAAGCAATAGGCAGATTAATATATCTGCTTTACGTATATTAATTATCACAATGGAGACTCAAATGAATTTAATTCGCAATTATTTTCGAGACGACGCAGGCGTGACAGCGGTCGAGTACACTCTCATCGCAGCCCTTATCGCCGTCGCAATCATCGCCGGGATCGCTTTGTTCAGCCCCGCGGTGACAAACATGTTCACTAAAATTGCAGCCCGTTTAAACGCGGTCACTTAAATCTTGTGAACATTATTCTTTTGGCGTTTCTCTCCCCCACCTTCGCGGGTGGGGAGCGATTCGCTTTAACCTGCCCATACTCTGAGCATTGGATTCCAGCCTAATAGGGGGCAACACTTCCAATAAAAGTCGATCCCTCAACCTCATCACCGGACACTTTTCTTCCAACTTCACTATATTTGTCATCAACAACATAGTTGATGACAACAGAACTAGCAGCACTTCAAAAAATATCCGGCGCTCCTCTTGCAGACGAAATCCCCTGAGGATGTAAGAAAGCTGTCAACAGGAAAGTGGAATAGCTATTTCAACACCGTTAAAACTTTATCTTTTCCTCGAATTTTAAAAATCAAGCATTTCTGCGGGACACAGTGGCTTTTTTAAAAAAAATAATAAAAGTTTACCAAATTTTAAGAGGATTTGTTTTTTAATAGAATCATAAGGCGGGCTTTTTTAACCGCAGAACAAAAGATTAAGAAAGGATAAGATGATCATGGCCAGCACACAACATAAACTTGATACTATTCGTCCTCCTCGCGTGCAAATTACTTATGACGTCGAGATCGGGAACGCCATTGAGGCCCAGGAGCTTCCTTTTGTCATGGGAATCTTAGCAGACCTTGCAGGAACACCTTCCGTCCCCTTAGCCTCCTTAAAGGACCGGAAATTTATAGAAATTGACCGGGACAACATCAATGACGTGATGGCGTCTTTAAATGCTCAACTTCCTTTACGGGTACAAAATGTGTTGGGAGGAAGCGCTCCTGATTTGAACGTTCTTCTTTCATTCAATTCATTGGACGACCTCAATCCTACTAACATCATCGCTCAGGTCGAACCTCTTAACGATATTTATAATAGAAGAGAGGCCCTTACAGACCTCATCTCTAAACTAGACGGAAATGACGCTTTGGATGCAGAGCTTAGGAACATCATTGATAATCCAGATGTTCTGAGCCAGCTACAAAAAGCATTGGGATCAAAATAAAAACATAGGGAGTTAAAGTCATGGCTGACGATACAAAAAAAACACCACCAACAAGCGGGACGACTCCTGCAGATGCACCTTCAACCCCAGCTAAAGGCGGCGGTGACGGTGGAGCTAACGGTGGAGGGGGAGGAAATCTTCTCAATACCATCATTCAAAACGGAAAACTCGCTCGCGACCCCTCACAAGTGGACAGAGCGAAAGAAATCTTAACAGAATTTGTGAATCAAGTCGCTGCGGCTCCTAAAGGAAGTATCGGAAATGATGTTTACTCCTTTATTATCAGTTGCATTAGCAATTTTGACAGAAGCCTTTCGGCTCAAATGGATCAAATTGTTCACGATCCAGACTTTCAACGGTTTGAAGGATCGTGGAGAGGTCTTGCGAAGCTTGTTATGGGCACCCCCACAGCAGAGAGCCTCAGGCTCAAGCTTTTGGTCATTACAAAAGAAGAGCTTTTGATTGACCTTGAGACGGCCGTAGAGTTTGACCAAAGTTATCTTTTTAAGAAAGTCTATGAAGAACACTACGGCACCTATGGAGGAACTCCTTTCTCTTGCCTTATGGGCGATTATGAATTTGGACGCGACCCCATGGACGTCGAGTTGGCAACCCTTATCTCAAACGTTGCCGCTTGTGCTCACACACCTTTCATTACAGCAGCGTCCCCTGCCCTCTTCAATTTCGATAGCTTTACGGAAATGAGTGGTCCACGGGATCTTTCCAAGCTTTTTGATGGGACGGATGCGATTAAATGGCGTGGTTTCCGGGATACGGATGATTCTCGCTACTTTGTTCTAACCCTCCCTCATGTGTTGATGCGTTTGCCCTATGGGATTCAAACCAATCCAACCGTTGGCTTTGATTATGAGGAATCCGTCGATGGCACAGACAACACCAAGTTTTGCTGGGGAAATTCCGCTTACTCCCTCGCTCAAAACATCACAAACGCTTTTGCCCTCTATGGGTGGACAGCCGCTATCCGCGGTGTTGAGGGCGGCGGACTTGTTTCTGACTTGCCTGCTTATACCTTCAAGACAACGAACGGGGATTTAGCTGTTAAATGCCCCACGGAAGTCGCTATTACAGACCGTCGTGAAAAAGAGCTGAGCGATCTTGGATTCATGGCTTTGTGCTACTGCAAAAACACAGACTACGCCGCTTTCTTTAGCGCGCAAACCACGCAACAGCCAAAACTTTATGATGATAATTATGCAAACTCAAACTCTCGCATTTCAGCGCGCCTTCCTTACATGCTGAACGCGTCTCGCTTTGCTCATTACATCAAGGTCATCATGCGCGACAAAATTGGCTCCTTTATGTCACGGCAAGAGGTCTCTCTTTATCTCAATTCATGGGTCGCCCAATACGTCCTTTTATCAGATGTGGCGCCAGAAACTGTAAAAGCCTCTTTCCCCTTGCGTGAAGCCCGCATCGACGTTGCCGAAGCCCAAGGAGATCCAGGAAGCTACACAGCCGTTATTTTCCTACGGCCTTTCTTCCAGTTGGAAGAATTGAAAGCCTCCATCCGACTAGTCGCCACATTACCACGCCCTGGTGGAACGATATGAGAGGGAAGAGCTCAATAAGACAACAAAATAAAGAGAAAGGAACAGAAAATGTCAAAATCAACAACAATAAATAGCTCTAACCTTTATATAGATCTTAATAAACAAGGAGCCGGAACCCTTACAGGAGACAATGTGGATCAAAAACTTGTGGCAGCAAAGGTCGAGCGTGTCTTAGCCTACAGCGATGGCTTCAAGCGTAAAATCAATCCTGCTTCTGAAAGCACTCTCCTTTCAGCAGGAGAAATTGATGCAAAGCCCACTGGCGTAACGCTTTTAAGAACAGCGCTCTCCCCCTATGTGCAAAATGCATTTTATGCTGCAACAAGTATTGATGCAATAACTATTTTTAGATCTGACATCATAAACGGAAAATATACTGTAACAGAACAAATAGATTACAAACAATGTTATATTACATCCTTTGACACGGACGTTAAAACACTAGACGGAGAGAACTTATCATTAATTAACTTCACTTTCCGCTACAACGAAAGACAGGACACCCTCTTCTTCTTTGATCAAGAAGGCAAGTCCATCGGCCAAAACGTGGCCCTCATCAACTTCCCACAAGGCACCCTCCAAGCCAAAGGTGGCGGTGGTGGCGGCGGCGGCGGCGGCGGTGGTGGTGGTGGTGGTGGTGGCGGTGGTGGTGGTGGCGGGCTACCGTCTTAGTAAAATCTTTCTTATCAAAACAAAAAGGTGGCGCTCTCTGAGGCCCCCTTTTTTGTTTAATTTCTGCGAAAAAAAGTGGTATAGTGAGGGTGAGAATGAGGGAGTTGCACACTCTCCCCCAGTTTGTCATCCTTGGGCTAGAAGTGCTTGATTTGCATAGCAAAGCTTAGCACTTCTTGACCCGAGGATCTTTTCAGTTGAGGCAAGATCCTCGGACCTAGAAAAGTCATTGTTTTTCTTCAAAAAACAAGCCTTTTCTAGTCCAAGGATGACAAGAGGAGGGATTTTGCACTTTGCTCACCAACCCCATCTCACCAAGGACAACGTCATGCGACAAACAAAAATAAACCGCGGCACACTCCCTCCCCTCTTTGACCGTATTATTGATGATACACTGGGCCTAAGCCTAGGAAGTCAACTCCTCAACGCGGATGAATTAAAAACTTCTATTGTAAATGAGCTCTCTCTTGCTTTAAACACGCGCTGTACAGTTCGAAAAGTCATTTACGAAGACCATCTTGAATCCATTCCCCTCTTTGGCTTACCAGATTTTTTTGGACTGGGGGATTTTAGTTATTTTGATGGCAGCAATTCTCAAGACTGGCCGAAAGCGGCCCGCCTCATTGAAACAGCTATTCAAGCAGCTGAGCCTCGCCTTGAAAACATACAGGTAAGTGTCGATGGCTATGACCCCGTCAGCCAAGTCCTGTCCACAAGCGTCTCAGCCTCTGTCAAAAAAAGCCCGTTGCTTAAAGACATCCACTTTCCTTTAGCGATTTCTCACCAACCCCCTTCTTCCTTTCAAAAGTCCGCGGCTTGAGGGTGCTTAAGCTCTTTTACCTCTCCCCTTGTGGGAGAGGTCGCTGCGTAGCAGTGGGTGAGGGGGTTTTTCCAGTGATCAGTGATCAGAAGATCTAACAATTTCAATCTGATTGCCGATAACTGATTACTGAACACTAGCCCCCCTCACCCGCCCCTTCGGGGCGACCTCTCCCACAAGGGGAGAGGTAATTCTTTATACATTAAACCATCACGCTTTGGAACATAAGCACCTAAGAAAAGATCGAAAATTTTCATGAGCTTGTCTGAAACTTCTTCTTTTCCCCAGCTGAAAATTATGCTATTTTCACAATGACCTACCATAGAATTAAAAACAAAAAAACAAGGGAGAATCACATGAAATCTAAAATCTTAAGCTTAGTTTTTGCTCTAAGTTGTACGCTTTGGTCTAATAATGTAAATGCATGGAGCCCACCCCCGGCATGTATCCCGCCAATTTCTGATTACACTGCCTGTGGAGCCGCTCTAGCACAGGCGCTTGCTACGCCTATATGTGCAGTTGCCAGCTTAACACAATATAAAAATTGTAATAATATTTGCAGTGGAACAAGTTGGACAGTAAATGACATTACATGCTGTCTTGAAACTCTAGCAGCCAACAATGTCGCCCTTCCTTCCTCAATAACTTCCATATGGAGCCCTATGTGCCAAAACGCCTTTGGATACGTAACTTGTGGAGCATCCAATACTATAGCGCAGTATGGTGGATGGTTGTGTTGTTCTTATTGCAGCAACTCAGCAAACAAGTGCTCAGTAGATCATTGTCTTTCTTCACAAAAGCTACAGTGTTCTGCTTATGAGCCTGCATCTACAAGCTGTCCTTTTCCTTTTACAGGAGACACGGCAATGGTAGGAAAAGAAGAAGAACCAAAGAAAATGTAAAACAAAAAAATGTTCTTAAAGGACCCACCCTTTGGGGTGGGTTTTTTTATGGCTCATTACGCCGAGGTGTCATCCTGAATTTATTTCAGGATCTTATGCCAATAAGATCCCGAATGATCCCAGGTCATCCTGGACTTGATCCGGGATCTGGACTAAAGGTTCGGGATGACGGCATGTTATTTTTGATAATTGGTCTACTCTCCGCCCTTTGGACTAAAATGATCAGGGTATTTATTGGGGACAGCTTCCCAAGCCTCGGCTTCTGGAGGAGGATCTTTCTTCACCACAATATTCGGCCAAAGATTCGCGTACTCCCCATTTAACTCCACCCATTTTTCCATGCCGGCCGTTGTATCCGGATGAATGGCGTCAATGGGGCATTCGGGTTGGCACACGCCGCAATCAATGCATTCTTCCGGATTGATGACCAGCATGTTTTCCCCCTCATAGAAACAATCCACAGGGCATACTTCCACACAATCCGTATATTTACATTTAATGCACGCTTCAGTTACAACATAGGTCATTGAAAGTCCTTTTTATTCCCCAACAAGAGTATCGAGACTCACATTCAGCACACTCGCAAGTTTGCGATATACTTTTAAAGAGGGCTCTCTTTTATACGTTTCAATTTGACAAAGAAACGGAACAGAAATTCCTGCTTCAAGCGCCACTTTTTGCTGAGTTAATTTTCTATATTCTCGCCATACTTTTAAAGGATTTTCACCCTGCAAAAGCCTGTCCACTACAGCAAGAGGGATATCCTCTGCCTCATCACTCATAGCTTTCTTATAATCCTGTATATCAGAGAGCTCATCAAACATATCAAGAAGAGCTTCATACTCATCATAAGGAAGAACAGCAAAAGCAGGCTTCCCCCCTTCTTTGATAATTTGAGGTTTATGAAAGTGTGGGATATTCATTGATAAATTCCTCCGCGTGCAGCGATTTTAACAACCAAAATTTTGAGGACCTTCTTATCAATATGATAAATAACGCGCCAATCACCAACGCGCAACCGATACCCTTCTATACTCTGTAGTTTCTTTAAATTATTATTCAGAGAATACGGTTTTTCTTTTAGGACCTCAATTTTAGTACGTATGAGATGAGCTTGACTTTTCGAAATTTTCAGCAACGCTTTTAATGCTGCTGGCTTAAATGAAATCTCATACATAACTTATGTTAGCTCTCAGCTAATAAAAAGTCAAGAAAATTTAGCATACACCCCTAACTCAATAGCAAGCTATCATCATCCAACTCTAACCCACTGGCTTTGTGGAAAAGGTCCAAAAGATCCGCGACGGTCAGGCCTTTCCGTTCCTTGCCTTGAACATCAAACACGACGCGCCCTTCATGGAGCATAAGGGTGCGATTCCCAAGCTCCAAGGCTTGATGCATACTGTGGGTCACCATCAAGGCTGTTAGGTGGTTTTCCACAACAATCTCGCGCGTAAGCTCAACAATAAAGGCCGCTGTTTTAGGATCGAGGGCCGCCGTATGCTCATCAAGCGCAATAATCTTCATGGGCTGCAAGACAGCCATAATCAGGCTCACTGCTTGGCGTTGCCCCCCTGAGAGAAGGCCTATGGGCGAATGCAAGCGATCCTCCAACCCCAGCTTCAAGCGGCTGAGTTGGGTTCGGAAAAGATCCCGATGATCCTTATTCAACGCGCGCTTTAAGGTTCTTTTTTTCCCGCGACTCATAGCAAGAGCTAGGTTTTCTTCAATGGTCAGATTGGCACACGTGCCCGCCATAGGATCTTGGAAAACCCGCGCCACATAAGACGCTCGCTGCCAGGAGGCAAGTGACGTTACATCTTTGTTATCGATAGAAATCGTTCCTTTTTCCGGCAAATCGTCGCCACAAAGTGTATTAAGCAGCGTCGATTTTCCTGCGCCATTGCCGCCAATAACGCACAAAAAATCGCCTTTTTTTATATCAAGGGTCACCCCCCGCAAGGCTTTTTTTTCCATGGCGGTGCCACGGTTAAAGGTCACATGTAAGTCAGTTAAGCGAATCATGAGTTACCCCATGAGGATTTAAAATCAAGTATTTTTGCTCTCAGTCTCGGTGTAATCATGGCAATACCCACAAGAATTGCCGTTACAAGGTTAAGGTCGGAGGCTTGAAAACCCAAAAATGATGCATTTAGAGCCATAGCTCTAACGAGGTAATAAAAAATGGATCCCATTACACACGCGATAAGTGCTGTAAGAATAACCTTGGGGTTAAAAAAAGCTTCTCCAACAATCACAGCAGCTAAGCCCATTATAATCGTCCCCACACCCATGGATATATCTGCAAAGCCTTGGCTCTGCGCAAAGAGGGCGCCAGCAAGCGCAACTAGTCCATTGCTTAAAGCAAGGCCGAACAGAATTTGTTTATTGACACTCACCCCTTGAGCTTTAGCCATCCGCATGTTCGCCCCCGTCGCCCGCATGGCAAGTCCCTTTTCCGAACTTAGAAACCAATACAAAAGCACCAAAACAATGCTCGTCACACCCAACATTGCCAATGACATCGTATAAAGATGGGGATAGGGAAGATTTTCAATAGGAGTGAAAATCGTATTCTCCCCTAAAAGGGCAATATTGGGCCGCCCCATAACCCGCAAATTGATAGAATAAAGGGCAAACATAGTCAACATACTGGCCAAAAGGTGAAGGATATTCCAGCGCACGCTAATCCAGGCTGTTATAAAGCCAGCCACCATCCCTGCCAAAATGGCCGCAAAGGTCGCAATCCACGGGTTTGCTCCCGATACAATAAGAATGGCACACACAGCAGATCCTAAAGGAAAGCTGCCATCAACGGTTAAGTCTGGAAAATCCAGGATCCGAAAGGACAGCAGAACCCCCATGGCCACCAAGCCATACAAAAGACCAATTTCAACTGCTCCCATGAATTGAATCAAATTCATGCAAAAAACTCCATGTTTCTACTCAAGGATCATACCTCGAGTTACGTTACTTATTCCTTAATAAAAATGAGCGTGGTTCCGAACCGCTTCAGGAAGGGTGATTTTTAGCTTCTCAAGAGCGTGCTTATTAATAAATATATCCATTGTATCAGGAGATGCAACGGCAATTTCAGCAGGATCTTTTCCTTTTAGAATTTCAACCACCATTTTCCCCGTCTTTATCCCTGCTTGATGGTAACTATAGCCCACACAAGCAAGGGCGCCTGACTCGACAGATCCGCTATCGGCTGAGAAAAGAGGAAGATTATACTTTAAGGCGGCGGTGGACAAGGTTTCCATAGCTGACACCAACATATTATCCAAGGGGACATACAACACATCCACCTTCCCTACTAACTGTAAAACAGCGGCCTGGATATCAGAAGATTTCACAGGGGTTGCTTCAACAAGCATAAATCCCTGCTGTTTTGCTTGCTCACGAATGATCTCAAGGGACGACACAGATCCACTATCCCCAGGATTATACAGAATCCCCACTGTTTTCGTCTCTGGCAACAGGGTTTTAATAAACTCAAATTGTTTTTTAATCGGAGGGGAATCCATAACCCCCGTTACTTTTCCCTTATGGTCTTTAAGAGAGGAGACAAGCCCCGCCCCAAGAGGATCGGTTACTGCACTGAAAACAATGGGGATATTGTCTTTTCCCACAGCCTTGACCATGGCTTGAGCAGAAGGCGTTGTAATCGCTACAATCACGTCCGGCTTAAGACCTATAAATTTACGCGCAATTTGACCCGCTGTGGCTGCATTTCCTTGGGCATTTTCGAAATTAACGGTAAGATTATTGCCTTCTTCATAGCCCTGTTTGGCCAATTCTTCCAAAAGACCGTCGCGTACCGTATCCACGGCCACGTGTTCAATAAACTGAGTTATCGCAATAGATTGCGGAGGAGACTCCGCAGAACAATTAAGAACAAGGGAAAGGGAGAGAAGAAGAGGTTGAAGTGTGTTTTTTATAAGGCTCGCAGTCGACATGGTTGGGTCCTATTCGTAAGGGGGATCAAAAGGGTACGTATTCTTGAGGTCCCGCTTCTAAATCGAAATAGGCGCATGGTGTGCTCCACTTGGTTAAATTTAAGGCTTAATAAAACATATTTTTTGAGAAGAAGTCAATGTCCGTTTCTATGAGAACAATTCCATCTTTTGGCAAGACCACCTGAGTTTCGTTGTTAGAAACCTATACAACCCTGCCCCTCATGCTTTCATTCCACTGAATCTAAGAAATCAGGACAACAAATAGGGTCACTTACTGCTGAATTAGAAAATGAGGGCTGGGACACACCCGAACAACCATTTTCAACTCAACTTTCCGTAAAATTAGACTTTTGGACTTTCATCATCTTCTTTAGATTATTAATTAGCACGGCTGTTGTATCAAAGTTGCAATCTTCATAATGACCTTGAACGCCTACGATCAAATATCTTGTTAAATTCTTAGAATCTGAAAAAACTGGTACAAATACTAATCTTTCTTCCTTGTTTAAACGTTTTACAAAAAAAGTGACGCCGCGATACGATATTTCCTCATCAATTTTTAGTGAATCTGTGTGTCTCCTAACCCCATATTTACTTATAGAGACAAAAAAATCTTTTATATTTTTTTTATAATTAATTCTTTGATAGTTTTTATATATTCTTTTATTTAGAAAATGATCAACCGACAATTCTTCTTCATTCGAAACCACGGTAGAACTCCGGGAGGAACTAGGAGAACTCAAGGAGGAACTAGTGGAACTCAGGGAGGAACTAGTGGAACTCAGGGAGGAACTAGTGGAACTCAAGGAGGAACTAGTGGAACTCAGGGTAGAGTCAGTAGACTCCTTCTGGAGGGAAGCAAGGAGAGTTGCAGCCTGGGGATGTTCTCTGGCTTTTTCTAATAACTCAATAGTCTTTTCACGGTTACCCAATAAATTATACACTTGAGCAGCAAAAAAATAATAAGTAGAGTCTCTGCTTACTTTAGGAATCGAGTCCATGATATTTTTTGCCTGTTGTATATCTTTTTTTGTTCCCTCACCCAGCGCATGAGCCTTAGCTAGGTTAAGTTTTGCTTCCCTGTTCCCAGCGCTTGCTTTTTTAAAACTGTCAAAGGCTTTTACTAGTAATTGGTCATCCTCTGCTTCCTCTCTATACAAACATCCAAGCTGATTTAATGCTTCAAAATGACCTTGCGCAGCGCTTCTCTCAAACCATAAGGCAGCTTTTTCAAGATGCCGTTTACCATTATATCCAATAAAACACAGCATCCCCATCATATGCTGCATATCTGGATCTCCCAAATTAGCCGCCGCTTCAAACCATCTAGCGGCTTCTGCTTCATTTGTTTCAACTCCAGTTCCATTATAATAACACGCTCCAAGGTTAGAATAAGCTAGAGCACGTCTATCCTGGATTAGAATATGGCCAAGATCCTGTTTTGCAAGCACCTGAAATAAATAGAAAGCTATAGGATGGTTTAACTTTAAAACGTTTTTAGGAAACCCCTCTGTATATAATGCGCCTAACAAATTCATTGAATCTTTTTCACCTACAGAAGCATATTTATGCAAATCTAAAATAGCACTCAGTATATTTTCTTCATCATCCATTTGTAACTTTAAAGATGCTAATGTATAGCCAGCTCGCATCATACCTTGGCTAGCAGCTTTTTGATAAATTTCAACGGCCTTATCTTTATTTTTTGTAGTTCCTAAACCCTCCAGATAACATTTAGCTAATTCAGGTTTTATTACAACACACAGCTCAGAAGAGAGGTACATGGCATCGAGTTCTTTCAGCATCTCAAAAGCCTTTTTTTGATCTTTTTTAACGCCCTTTCCATGCAAATAACACAGGGCTAAATTAGTTTGCGCCCTAGGCCAAATTTTAGAATTTTTGTTTTGGTTTTGACGAAGGATCTCTTGATAAAGGTTAAAAGCTTTTTTCTGATCTTGAGTCACACCCATGCCATTTTCATAATGAATGGCTAGATTAAATGTTCCCCATACATTTTTTTGCTTATGGGCTTCTTGGAAATACGCAAAAGACTTTTGATATTCTCCTGCGCTGGCATACTCCATACCTAAATCTGTCAGTTTTTGGGGTGAAAGCTTTTTCTTATCAGACGGCAGCTCGAAAGTTGCACTTGAGGAAGAAGTTGAGGAAGAAGTTGAGGAAGAAGTTGAGGAAGAAGTTGAGGAAGAAGTTGAGGACAAACCTTCTTTTTTTTCTTCCTTTATACTAAGCAGAAAATTATTTGTTTCCTTGGATGAAGCTGCCTTCTCCAATAAAGATTGCTCATAAGCCTCGCAAGCCTTCTTAAGAGACTGAAGTCGAGAAGAATTATTAGGAGAAGACCGCCTTAAAGAGGAAGAATCAGTGCTCTCTAAGCTATTGAGGAGATTTGTTTCTCCAGAAGCTTCTAAAGTTTCTCCGCAAGCAAGAGAGAAAAAACTGGTTGTCACTAACATAAAACGATGGAACATCACAACCTTATCCTCTTAAACAAAATAATTAAAACGTGGCAGCCCAGGATTTTTCTTCTAGATGGATGACTTTTTCAATGCAACATCTTTGGTTTTACAGACATTTCTTTTTCAAAAAATGCATCTTCTTAAAGTGCTGAGGTAATTAAAAATGAAAGAGAGCGCTTAAAAAATAGACTCTGTATCCTATCACCATGATCGATTGTAATTGAATTAATTAAAATTAAACAAAACTTACGACTTATGTAAACATTAAATATTTTTTGTCAATAAAAAAATTAAAAATTTCTATTAAACATAAGTAGTTCTAGCGCTAGCTCTCTACAATAAAATTTTTTTACCACAAAATAAGGGCGCTACCTATCTCATTGGTCTTGCCGAAAAAACAAGCCTTACTGTTCAGAACAAGGCCTTCCAACTTAAAAAAACACGTTTTCCTTATATGCCTCAGCTCTAGATATTATCGAAGACTACCCTTGCATTTCTTTCCCGTCTCCTTTAATAAAGAAGAACTCTTTGCAGGCCTTGCCTGCTTGTGATCGGCATAGGGCCCTCACGATTAGCCATAAGGAGTTACAAGATGACATTTTACGAGACCGTCTTCATTGCGCGCCAAGATCTCTCAGCAACCCAAGTTGAGGCTTTAGCTGCGAATTTGACAGACATCATTACCCAAGGCCAAGGGGATGTGGCCAAAACTGAATTTTGTGGTTTAAGAACGCTCGCCTATAGCATCAAGAAAAATCGCAAAGGACATTATGTCCTTTTTAACATTAATGCTCCTTCTGCTGCTGTTAAGGAAATGGAGCGTCAAATGGGCCTCAACGAAGATATTCTCCGCTTTTTGACGTTGAAGCTTGATAAATTAGATTCCAATCCATCTCCATTGATGCAAAGCAAGCAAAGCCGCGATCGTCGATATGAATCTTTCGACGCGGGAGACCGGTTTGATCCTATTGGAGCAGCCGTAGAAGAAGGAGAAAAAGAATGAGTGAAGTTCAAGCCACCCGCAAGCCTTTTTTTCGTCGCCGCAAAACCTGTCCTTTTTCAGGGCCCGATGGAATTCAGATTGACTATAAGGATGTTAAACTTCTCCAAAAGTTTACGACTGAAAGAGGGAAAATTATCCCCAGTCGGATTACAGCCGTTTCTCAAAAGAAACAACGAGAGCTTGCCCACGCCATCAAGCGTGCCCGCTTTTTAGCTCTCATGCCTTACGTGCTAGATTAACAATAAAAATTTCTTGCCTTCTCTGTGAAAACGGAGGAGGCAAGAAAATATAGAGACTCTTAAAATGGCTCACCCAACAACCCTCGCACTAACCGTTTTAGGAGGTCTCTCAAGTGCTGCCTTGGCAGTGTCATACCTTCTCCCCTTACCAGGATTTATTTTATTTTCTTATCTTGCCCCTCTTCCTCTGTTTCTCTTGGGTCTGGGGGTAGGATTACGACCTCTTTATGGAGCTGGTGCTATTGCCACTTTTCTAACGTTTCTTTTGGAAGGCCCCTTAGCGGGCGGTCAATTCTTCCTTTTTTCAGCTCTTATCCCTGCTTTTTTAGTCAATAGAGCCCTTTTAAATCGCAAAACGTCTACGGGAGAGATCCGCTGGTACCCCGCCTCCTATCTTTTAAGGGATTTTACCTTTTCCATAGCCTTTGTCATGCTTCTCGCCCTTGGGGTCTATTTTTATTTCACTGAAGGGGAAGATCCCCAACCCCTCATTAAAACTCTTCTTACAATCCTTGACCCTCAAGGCCATATGAAAGAGGCAGAACCCATCTTGATTAAACTTTTTCCGATTCTCCCTGGGTTTTTTGCTTTCTCTTGGGGAATTATGATACTGATCAATGGCGCCCTGGCCCAAGGGCTTCTTGTTCGTTTCAAACAAAATTTACGCCCCTCCCCT
>CANGTV010000031.1 GCA_947457015.1 Alphaproteobacteria bacterium
CTAGACATTGTTAGCTAATTATTTTCATGTTATATTTCTCTTAAAAAAGAGAGGTATTCCATGGACAAACGTCTTTATCCAGTGTCTCTGAAATTTTTCGACTCAGAGATTAAACCATTGATTAAAAAGTGTTACTCTGCGGCTGGGCGACCCCAGAAAATCAACGACTATGAAGTTTTCAATGCTATTCTTTATGTGCTTCGCACGGGGGTTCCCTGGCGAGACCTCCCTAAATGCTATGGGTATTGGCATACCGTGTGCCTGCGCTTCAACAAAGGCAGCAAACGTGGCGTTTGGTGGTATATTTTGATGCATCTACAACAGCATAAGAAATTAAAAATGCACGTTGTTTTGGCTGATTCCACCACCTTTAAGGTCCACCGTCACGGAGGGGGCCAAAAAGGGGGCACTGCAGTCGAGGACGGAACCGAGCAGGAGTAACGACTAAGCTGCACTGGGCAATGACAGCTGAAGGCCATTTCGTAGAAGGTTTACTGACGGGCGGTAACGTTCATGATGTAAAAGTTGCTGATATGCTTTTTGAAGATGTCGTGGGGTGTTACGTTGTGGAAGATGCTGGTTATGACTCTGATCCACATCGTCGTGAGCTTAGGGCTAACAATAATATTCCCGTGATTCCTGGTCGGAAAAACCGCAAAGTTCTCATCGAATACGATAAAGAAATCTATAAACTGCGAAAGCGCATTGAAATGTTCTTCGGAAAAATAAAGGAAAATAAAAGACTGAGAATGAGATATGAGAAGCTAGACGAGACATTTCTCGGCTTCATTGCACTCGCAACGCTTAAAATCATTCTTATGGCAATAATTAGCTAACAGTGTCTAAAACATAGTGGAGATAGAATACGGGGGTGGTTTTTGCAGCTCTAATTTTCAACTTAAATTTCCATAAAATTTCAGGAATCTTTTTCCTTTTTAGGAAAGCGGATTTTTGTGTGTGAATTTTTCTTCACCGAAAAGAGGGTTTATTCATAAACCAATCACACTCATACAAAAATTCTTTTTCTTTTAATCAGGAAAATGCTCAAAGGCCGTTTGCACGTATGCATAAGCCTTTAATTTTTTTTATTTAAAGAAAGGGTAAATTATGAACATGAATCGATTTATATTAATTTCAACGAGTTTTTTAGCACTTACGAATGGCAAGGTTTTGGCGATGACGGCAGAAGATAACAATGATCCTTCTTCGAGTCCTACAATAAAATCCTCAACGGAATCTTCTATGGTTAGCCCCTTTCTAAGTTCTTCAAATTCAACCCCTAAGCCGACTTCTTCAGCTTCACCTGATACCTTTCTTCTGTTTACTTCTTCCAGCTCATCATTGAGCAGCTCATCGTCTTCATCAAACAGTTCATCGTCCTCATCGTCCAGTTTATCAACCTCGTCATTATCTAATGAAATAGCGGAGAGGCGTCAGAGTATAAAGAAGTTAATTGAGGATCGTGTTAAGAAACGAGATCCAGAAGCTATAACGCGCAAAATAGAAGGATTGTTAGAGGGACGATATGGATATGAGAAAAATCTTAAAGCTGTCAGAGACTTTAATGAGCTTCTTGTTGCTGAAGGAGACCAAGAAGCGATAAAGCGCAAAATCGACGGGCTTGCTGGAGATCTGTGGGATCATGATGATGAGTACCATGGTTATGGGTATGATAAAAAAAATCCTAAAGCCGCAAGAGACCTTAATGAGCTTCTTGTTGCTAAAGGAGACCAAAGTGCGATGTGGCGTAAAATCGAAGGATTGAGTGAGGGACGATATGTATATGAGAGAAATCCTAAAGCCGCAAGAGACCTTAATGAGCTTCTTGTTGCTAAAGGAGACCAAGAAGCGATTTTGCGGAAAGTGGAAGGACTTTCCATTGGACTATTTGGTTATGAGAAAAATCTTAAAGCTGCAAGAGATCTTAATGAATCTCTTGTTGATAAAGGAGACCAAAAGGCCATAGGGAGCAAGATCGCATCACTTTTATCTGGTGAGAATGGCTATAAGAAAGATCCTGAAGCAGCAGAAGACCTTAGAGAGTTTCTGTATATTAAGCCAGATCTTTTGAAAGCTATAGTAGACTCCACCAAACTGCTGAAAGATGTTGCAAAAATAACTTTGGGTTACTTGCCTTGATATATCAATATAATTTGGCTTGAAGGAATCATCTCCTTATTGAGCGGTTCTAGGGATCTTTGCTGCTTGAGTGAGGAGATCGATCTTATTCTCATTCAGCATGTGAGGGAAGCTGATATAAAGCTGCTCCAGCAACTCGGTGCTTTTAAGAGAACTCTAAGAAAACCCGGGGCAAAAAGATAAGCCGAAAGAGTAAAAAAACAAACAGCTGAGGCATCTGTTTAAGAAATAGTGCTCCTCAAAACAAGAAGAACACGCTGACGCAAAGCTAGCGAACCAAAAGTTCCTTAAGGGGCTCAAAGAGGGCTTGATTGGTTGCGAGAACAGAGCCCGTGCCGAGAATATCCTCATCACCCTGAAGATCGCAGAGATACCCACCGGCTTCTCGAACAATCACAAGACCTGCCGCCATATCCCAAGAAGCAAGCGAGGGCTCCCAATAGCCTTCGTATCTTCCGGCAGCTACATAGGCCAAATCGAGGGAGGCTGCGCCAAAGCGGCGAACACCTGCCACAAGAGGCATGACCTTTTCTAATGTCTCTTGAAAGGCCAGCCTTTCCGCTTTGGGATGGCGCGCGAAAGGAATGCCTGTTGCCAAAAGCGCCTCTTGAAGATTTTGGCGAGATGACACGCGCAAGCGTCGTTCATTCAAAAAAGCGCCGCCCCCTTTTTCAGCGTAAAAAAGCTCGTCCTTAATGGGGTCATAGATGACGCCTGCGATTATTTCTGACCCCTTTTGAAGACCAATCGAAATAGCAAAGTGAGGAAGGGCGTGGAGGAAATTGGTTGTACCATCAAGGGGGTCAACAATCCAGGTGTGATCATCTTCGCTTGAGATCTCTCCTCCTTCTTCCATAATAAATCCATAAGAAGGGCGCGCCTTTTTAAGTTCTTTATAAATCGTGTCTTCAGCGCGTTTGTCAGCGGTTGAGACAAAATCTCCCGGGCCTTTGCGGGATACTTGAAGGTGCTCCACTTCTCCAAAATCACGAACAAGGCTGCGGGCGGCTTTAAAGGCAGCATTACACATCACGTTGAGGTGAGGAGAGCGAGAGATCATGCGCGGTTGGTGGACCATTAGGATTTTCCTGTTTTTTAATATGTTTCGTTAGCATCACTTCTTTTGTCATCCTCGAGCTAGAAATGCGTTGTTTTTCAAAGAAAAACATTAGTATTTCTTCATCGAGGATCTTGCTTCACCAGAAAAGATCCTCGGTTCAAGAAGTGCTAAGCTTTGCTACGCAAATCAAGCACTTCTAGCCCAAGGATGACAAATTAAGGAAAGCGCACCCAATGACAATTGAGCTTACTCCTTTGCCCTCTCAACATAAGTGCCATCGGCTGTATTCACAACAACCTTTGTTCCAGCATCAATGTGGGGAGGAACCATGATCCGTACGCCGTTTTCTAAGATAGCCGGTTTATAGGAGGAAGAAGCCGTTTGCCCCTTCACCACAGGCTCGGCCTCGGTAATTGTCATCACAACGCTTTCAGGCAGCTCAGCCCCCACAACTTCTCCTTCATGGGAGACAACGGTTACCATCATCCCATCTTTCAAGAAGGAGATAGAATCTCCAATCGTTTCTTTGGGAAGGTGGATTTGCTCAAAGGTTTCGAGGTCCATCAACGCAATCGCCTCTCCTTCTTCATAAAGGAATTGATATTCTTTTTCATCCAGACGAACGCGCTCTACGGATTCGCTGGATCGAAAACGCTCATTCAGCTTTGTGCCGTCGCGAATGTCTTTCAGTTCCACCTGAAGATAAGCGCCACCCTTACCAGGTTGAGTATGTTGAGTTTTAACAGCAACCCAGAGACGAGTTTTGTGTTGAATGATATTGCCGGGGCGAATGGCATTTCCACTGATTTTCATTGATGCGATCCTTATTCTTTTCCTTGATAAATTTTTGTAAGCTGATCCAGCATTTTCATGGCTTCTGCACGAGGTCTGCGAAAGGCATTGCGCCCAATGATGGATCCATTTCCTCCTCCATCACGAATAGCGCGGGCATCTTCATAGACGCCGGCCAGATCTTTTTCAGCTCCTCCTGAGAATACAACAAGGCGGCGGCTTTGAAAACAGGCTTCTACCACGTGACGAACGCGGGCGGTTAACGTGCTGATGTCCACTTTATGGGCAAGGTACTCTTTTTTGGCTTCAGGCGCTTCCAGATAATGTGTAGGAAGCTTCACTTTGATAATATGAGCTCCCATCAGCGCTGCCACATGCGCGCCGTAAGCAATGGTATCGATGGCCGTTTCGCCGTCCTTTGACATATTGCCGCGCGGGTAGGACCAGACCACAACGGCAAGGCCGACGGATTTGGCTTCTTCTGCAAGTTCACGAAGATTTTCAAGCATAGGAAGAATGGCGTTTGAACCAGGGTAAATTGTAAACCCAATGGCAGAACACCCCAGGCGCAAGGCATCATCCACAGATCCCGTGATGGCTTGATCTGCTTCATCTCCGCCGGGAAGAAGGCTGATGGAGCTGTTAATTTTTAAAATGGTGGGGATGGCGCCTGCAAAGGTGCTGGCTCCCGCTTCGAGCATTCCCAAAGGAGCAGCGTAGGCCGAAAGACCTGCATCTACAGCGAGTTGATAATGATACAAAGGATCATAAGCGGCAGGATTAATGGCAAAACTGCGCCCAGGCCCATGCTCAAACCCTTGATCAACAGGCAAAATGATCATTTTGCCTGTGCCACCCAGGCGCCCCTGCATTAAAATGCGAGTAAGGTTGGCTTTGGTTCCCGGACAGTCACTTTCGTAATGGCTAAGTATTTTTTTTATTTTTTGTGGTATTTTCATGGGGTAGCGTCCTCTTTTTTGGCTACGCACTCTCTGTCGAAATTCTCTCGAATCAGGGTGCAGAGGTCATCATTGCGAAGGGCGTAGGCTAGGGCTGCACCTAAGATGACATTGTCAGGGATGTAATCGCCTTTAATATGGGGGAGAGAGGTTTCAAAGGTCCCGTCTTGTTTTAGGACAATGGCGGCATCCCAAGGGGCTAAGGTAAGGGTGGTTGGTGGCATAATTTAGTCCCCCACAGAGTCGATTGTACTTTATTGCCCCAAGAGCTGATTTTTCTTATAGAAGGTCTAAAGCGGAAGATCAAGGGTTTCGGAAAACTCCTGCCATTCTCTTTTGCTCATGCCACTTTCGTCTTGGGTAATCTTGTCACCTCTTAAAAGTTTTTTGAGAGCGCTCAAGCCATTTTTTGAAAAATGCACGCCTTCTTTGCGATATTGAATAAACGCTTCATGGGTAAAAGGGACCCAGCGCTCAAGAAGATCCAGCATGATCTCTGCATAGACGCGGATTTCATATTGGGCATGGGCGTCTGCTCTTAAGGCTAGGAAGTGCATAAGATTATGAAGATTTATCTTCCAATACCACTGGGTGTAAAAATTAAGGGAGAGATTCATGCGCGCCAATTCTCGGGCGAGGCAGTCTTTTTGAGGATCAACACTATTTCCCTCCGCATCCTCATTCAAAAGCTCTTCGTAGTGGCTGTAAGATCTGTCTGCATCTTCGCGCAAAAGATCCATGACGTAGTGAGAGTATTCAGGAGATAAGGTTTCTCCGCGACCCTGACGATTGGTTGAAGATTGAACGGCTAAATGGTTAGCTGAGGGAATATAAAATTCCTTATCAAGAATCGAGTAGCGTGCTGAATATTCATTCACATTGGCCGTTCTGTGACGAATCCATTGACGGGCAACGAAGATAGGAAGTTTCACGTGAAACTTAATTTCACACATCTCAAAAGGAGTAGTGTGAGAATGACGGAGGAGATACTGAATAAGTCCCCGGTCTTCTGTGCGTTTCTTAGTGCCTTTGCCATAGGAAACGCGGGCCGCTTGAACAATAGCGCTATCATTCCCCATATAATCAATGACCCGGACAAACCCATGATCCAGCACAGGAAAGGCTTGGTAAAGAACTTCCTCTAACCCTTCCGAGATATCACGGTAGGTTGGTTGAGTTTGAGACCGAAGAGCTTGAATTTCGTCTGTCTGTGTTTGTGTAAGAGCCATAAACCGCCTTTTTCTTTGAGGAGTCACATATCCTCTACTCTTGAGATGTAAGCCATTCTGAGAGGAGGCTCAAGAGGGAAAAAAGGGATTTTAGCGTGTTTTAATCTTATTTTAAGAAAGATTAGGTACGGTGGTGGAATTACTCAACTTTGCGAGATAACGGGTCGGGGTGTGGCGAAAGAATTTTTAAAAACAAGTATGGTTTTGCTAGGTCTTGCCATTTCATGTTCCCCAGCAGTGCATTCTGATAAGTGTAACGAAGACAATCCTTGTTACAAGAAACTAGATGCGACTTGCAAGGTCTTTGGCGTAAACAAAGTTGATAAAGATACTTCTTGTGAGTTCTCAGACTCTTCTGAGTTCAGCTATATTTGTAAAGGTGCTTGTAAGCCAAGTATTGGGTCGAGCACAAAGATTGAAGTTTACCGAGAATAATTGTTCATTATGAATCATTTGAGAGGAATTTGAATTCTTCTCATTAAGTCATTGAATCAAAGTTCCTCTGTATTTTCCATTGACCACTCCCAAATTTTCGTTATTTTAAGGTAAGTTCTTAGGGGCCTGTAGTTCAGTGGTCAGAACCCTCCGCTCATAACGGAGTTGTCGCAGGTTCGAATCCTGCCGGGCCCACCATCTTTTTGTCTCAGGAGTTACAATGGCAGCCAATCAATATATTTATGTCATGAAGGGCCTTACGAAAGCATACCCTGGAGGGCGAGAGGTTTTTAAGGATGTCTGGTTGTCCTATTATCCCGGTGCCAAAATTGGGATTATTGGGGTGAATGGGTCGGGAAAGTCCACGTTGATGAAGATTATGGCGGGGATGGACACAGAATTTAATGGCGAAGCGTGGGCGGCGCAAGGTACAACCGTTGGATATTTGCCCCAAGAGCCAGAGCTAAATCCAGAGATGACCGTTGAAGAAAACGTGCTTGACGCTTTGTCTGAGACAAAATCTCTCTTAGATCGCTTTGAAGCCATCAGTGCTCGTTTTGCAGAGCCCATGTCAGATGATGAGATGAATAATCTTCTGACTGAACAAGCAGATCTTCAAGAGAAAATTGAGCATGTGGACGGATGGGATCTCAGCCGAAAAATTGACATTGCGATGGATGCGTTGCGCTGTCCTCCTGGGGATGCCTCTGTTCGTACTCTTTCGGGAGGAGAGAAGCGGCGGGTGGCGTTGTGTCGCCTTCTCCTTCAGCAACCTGATATTTTACTTCTTGATGAGCCCACAAACCATTTGGATGCGGAGTCGGTGGCCTGGCTTGAACGGCACCTTCAAGAGTATAAGGGGACCGTTATTCTCGTCACTCATGATCGGTACTTCCTTGATAATGTGGTGGGATGGATTTTAGAGTTGGACCGTGGGCAAGGTATTCCCTTTGAAGGCAATTATTCCGCATGGCTTGAGCAAAAACAAAAACGCTTGGAGTTGGAGGGCAAACAAGAATCGGGGCGTCAAAAGACGCTGGCCCGAGAATTGGAATGGATTCGCCAATCTCCTAAGGCTCGCCAAGCGAAAAGTAAGGCCCGTATCCAATCCTATGAGGAGCTTTTAGCTCAAGATGCGCGCAAGTCTCAGGAAACAGCTCAAATTATTATTCCTGCAGGACCGCGCTTGGGGTCAGTCGTCATCGAAACCCAAAAGCTTTCCAAAGGATTTGGGGATCGTCTTCTTATTGAGGATTTGACCTTCAAACTCCCGGCTGGAGGAATTGTAGGAATTATCGGTCCCAATGGCGCAGGAAAATCAACCCTGTTTAAACTGATTACCCAAAATGAGTCGCCCGATGAAGGAGAAATTCGTATTGGGGAAACAGTTGTTTTGGGCTTTGTGGATCAATCTCGTGACACGCTTGATCCTAACAAAACCGTGTGGCAGGAAATCTCCCAAGGTCATGACGAGATTGAATTGGGGAAGCGCAAAATCCAAAGCCGGGCCTATTGCGCTAGTTTTAACTTCAAGGGAACCGATCAACAAAAGAAAGTAGGGCAGTTGTCGGGCGGAGAGCGCAACCGGGTTCACCTTGCGAAGATGTTGAAGTCGGGCGTGAATGTATTGCTCTTGGACGAGCCCACCAATGATTTGGATATTGATACCCTCCGAGCGTTGGAAGAAGCCTTGTTAGAGTTTGCCGGATGCGCCGTTGTGATTAGCCATGATCGCTGGTTCTTAGATAGAATTGCCACTCATATTCTGGCTTTTGAAGGAGACAGTCATGTGGAGTGGTTTGAAGGCAACTATCAAGCCTATGAAGTTGACCATAAACGTCGGTTAGGCATGGATGCGGATCAACCGCACCGCTTGCGCTATAAACCTTTGGTCAGAAAGACGGCGTGAGGCGTTAAGATGCTTACTGTATGGCTTAGCACCTGGTGTTTTTAACCTCTTGAGTCATCCCTGGGTAAGAAAATATAAAAACGCCAGATGTTAAGCTGAAGGAAATGGTTACGCTCTTTTGTTATCTTCGAATGAAATAATGAGTTGTTTTCCAAGGATGGCTGCGGTTTTGTCTAATTGCCTTAAGGTGGTCCAATGGTGCAAATCTTCCATTTGAGAGGCTGCGGGCCAAGATGTTCCGAGAGAGCGGGCCATATCTGCAATCTTTCTTTCTTTACGATTAAATCGCACCAATAAGGCGGCTTGGACGCGACAAGATGGATAAATCATATGTTCTGATTCTATTTGAGGAGGAAAAGGGATGTCTAAACCTTCTTCAGCGCGTCCTTCTAAGGTTAAGGTTAGGGCTTCTGAAGCATTAAACAGCGCTTCTTCTTTGGTGTCTCCTTCCGTAAGAGTTTCAGAAAAATCAGGGAAAGTTGCTAGGTATTTCCCGCCGCTATCTTTTTTTATTTTACATGGATACCAAATTTTCATGACACTTTTTCTCCAGTTTGGCGTTCAATAGCAGCTAAGAGGCCTCTTCCCAAATCCTTACTCCCATGAACAGGAATAGTGACCCTTAGCGAGTTTTTTCCTAAACGATAATGGCTGCCCTCAGACCTCAAGATTCTCCAACCTTTCTTTTCAAGGCGGTTTATGACTTCTTTCCCGGTCATTAGGAAATCGACTTTTGTTAATATACTAATTTTAATATATCATTTTTGTAATATTCTGTCAAATATCAATCCCCCTGTGATTTTTCAATTTTGAATTTTAGGCAGGTATGTGTTAGTTTATCCAACGTTAGAAACACTACTTTTCTATCAAGATTTAACCACAGGAACGACGCCATGTCCTATCATCTTCAAACGCGCAAGACCCTTAAAGTAGAGGGACAAGAGTATACCTATTATTCTTTGGAAGAAGCCTCAAAGCAGTTTGGAGATATCTCTCGTCTTCCCTATTCCTTAAAGATTCTTCTTGAAAATATGCTCCGCCTTCAGGATGAGCGGGTTGTGAAAGCTAAAGATATCGAGGCCCTTGCAGAGTGGGGAGCCACGCGTACCTCTGATCATGAAATTTCCTTTATGCCGGCGCGTGTTTTGATGCAAGATTTTACAGGGGTTCCCTCTGTCGTTGATTTAGCCGCCATGCGGACGGCGATTGCGGAGAGGGGAGGGGATCCGTCCCTTGTCAATCCGTCTGTTCCTGTGGACCTTATTGTGGATCATTCGGTAACTGTTGATCGATTTGCTCGGCCTGATGCGTATAAATTCAACGTTCAGCGAGAGGTTGAGCGTAATTACGAGCGGTATGCTTTTTTAAAGTGGGGGCAGAAGGCGTTTGATAATTTTCGAGTTGTGCCACCAGGAACAGGGATTTGCCACCAAGTAAACCTTGAATACCTTTCTCAAGTGGTTTGGTCAGCGACAAGAGAGGGCCGCCTTGAAGCCTATCCCGATACCCTTGTGGGACTCGACAGTCATACTCCCATGGTGAATGGCTTAGGCGTTCTTGCCTGGGGGGTAGGAGGAATTGAGGCTGAAGCCGCCATGCTGGGGCAACCTTTTTCAATGGCGATTCCCGATGTCATTGGATTTCGCCTTGAAGGGGCGCTTAAAGAAGGCACCACAGCCACAGATCTTGTACTCACCGTTACTCAACTTTTGCGCGCAAAAGGGGTTGTGGGAAAATTTGTGGAATTTTATGGGCCGGGGCTTTCCCATCTTACCATTGAAGATCGGGCTACCATTGGAAACATGGCGCCAGAATATGGAGCTACCTGCGGCATTTTCCCGATTGATGCAGAAACTCTTTCGTACCTAAAGTTTACGGGGCGTGATCCTCACCGCATTAAGCTTGTGGAGGCGTATGCGAAAAAGCAAGGCTTATGGCGCGGGAAAGACCCCGTCTTTACGGATATGTTGACCTTAAATTTAGAAGATGTGGAGCCAAGCCTTGCAGGGCCTAAACGTCCCCAGGATAGAATTCTTTTAAAAAATGTTGCAACTTCTTCACAAGGTCTTCTGACTCAAGAAGGTAAGGAAGATAAAAGGGTCCCTGTTGAAGGAGAAACTTACACCCTAGGTCATGGAGATATTGCCATTGCAGCGATTACAAGTTGTACTAACACTTCAAATCCTAAGGTGATGATAGGGGCTGGACTCTTGGCACGGAAAGCGCTTCAAAAGGGGCTAAAATGTAAGCCATGGGTCAAAACATCTCTTGCCCCTGGCAGCCAAGTGGTGAGTGATTATTATGAAAAGGCAGATCTTCAAAAGGATTTGGACGCCTTGGGATTTTACTTGGTGGGATATGGATGTACGACATGTATTGGCAACTCCGGTCCGTTTCCGGATCACATTGCCAAAACCATAGACGCTCATGATCTTTCCGTTGCCGCTGTTCTCTCAGGCAACCGGAATTTTGAGGGACGGATTCATCCTCAAGTCCAGATGTCCTACTTGGCCTCTCCGCCTCTTGTGGTGGCTTATGCCCTTGCAGGGTCAATTCTGGTTGATCTGACAAAAGATCCTTTAGGCCAAGATCAAGATGGAAAAAATGTCTATTTACGCGATATTTGGCCGTCCAACAAAGAAATTCAAGCGGTTGTTGAATCTTCTTTAACGCCAGCGATGTTTACGAAACGCTACGCGAATGTCTTTGAGGGAAATGAGGAATGGGCCAAAATGCCTATTGAAGGTGGTCTGAGTTATGATTGGCCAACAGCCAGCACATATGTTAAGTGTCCTCCCTTTTTTGAAAAAGAACCCGTTCTTGAGAAAGGGATAAAGGGGGCACGGCCACTTGCCATTTTGGGCGATAGCATTACCACGGATCACATCTCTCCTGCGGGAAGTATTAAGAAGGATAGCCCTGCGGGTCTCTATCTTTTAAGCCATAATGTGGAAGAGAAGGACTTCAACTCTTATGGATCCCGCAGAGGCAATCATGAGGTGATGATGCGGGGGACATTTGCTAATACTCGCTTGCAGAATGAAATGACTCCTGGCCGCTCAGGAGGAATGACGCGCTACATGCCCGGAGAGGAAATTCTTTCCATTTATGAAGCCGCCATGCGTTACCAAGAAAACAACATTCCTTTGGTGGTTATTGCAGGAAAAGACTATGGGGCGGGATCTTCCCGAGATTGGGCGGCTAAAGGCCCGCGTCTTTTAGGGGTCAGGGCGGTGATTGCTGAAAGTTTTGAGCGCATTCATCGGAGTAATTTGGTAGGTATGGGGATTCTCCCTCTTGTATTTATAGAAGGACGAACGCGCACCTCCCTTGATTTAGAAGGGTCGGAAACATTTGATATTGAGCTTGATCATGAAATTCGCCCCAAAATGCGTGTAAAGATGCACATTCATCATGCCGATGGACGAGAAGAAACCATTCCCTTGCTTTGCCGAATCGATACGGAAAATGAAGTGGAATACTATAAACATGGGGGAATTCTCCATTTTGTCGCTCAACAGTTGATGGTTAAATAAGGATCCTCATGACACTCTCAGAAGCATTTTGTCGAAAATATGGCTTAACCATTGCGATTGTGGGGCGCCCAAATGTGGGCAAGTCAACCCTTTTTAATCGCTTGTGTGGAAAACGCATGGCCATTGTCCATGATCTTCCCGGTGTAACCCGTGACCGTAAGGAGGCCTTTGGCCAGCTGGGAGATATTCCTCTTAAGCTCATTGATACAGCAGGACTTGAGGATAACAGTGATGATCCCTTAATGGAGGGGATGAAAGTTCAAGTGCTAGAAGCGCTGCGGACGGCAGATGTTATTTTGTTTATGATTGATGGGCGAGAAGGAATCACGCCCCTGGATGCTTCTTTTGCAACCCTTTTGCGACGGGCTGAAAAACCGATTCTGTTGCTTGCCAATAAATGTGAAGGAAGGAGCGGGGCTCAAGGCATCGCAGAAGCGTGGGGGCTTGGATTTGGAGAACCCCTTCCTACTTCAGCCGAGCATGGATTGGGCCTTGATTCTCTTTATGAAGCCATTCTGCCCTTATATAAAGGACCCTTAACAGAGCAAGAAGGAGAGGAAGAAGAAATACCTCCTCTTCAGCTGGCCATTGTGGGCCGCCCGAATGTGGGGAAGTCAACGCTTCTCAACCAATTTGTGGGGCATGAGCGGGTGTTAACCGGCCCTGAAGCAGGAGTGACACGGGATTCGATTACGATTGAGTGGACCTATAAAGACCAGACCTTGCGTTTAATTGATACGGCGGGCCTCAGGCGCCGGGCGAAGGTTACAGAAAAGCTTGAGCGCATGGCAGCGGGAGAGAGCCTTTCTGCGGTTCAGTATGCTCAAGTGGTGATTCTCGTCATTGATGCCACGCAACCCCTTGAAAAACAGGATCTTCATATTGCGTCTCAAGTGATTGAGGAGGGGCGGTGCCTTGTGTTGGCCCTCAACAAATGGGATTTAATTTCAAACAAGCAAGAGCTTCTCACCCATTTGAATGCCCGCCTGACAACAGCCTTACCTCAAGTGCGGGGCATTCCTTTAATTCCTCTATCCGCCCTTACGGGGAAAAATAAGGAAAAGCTTTTGGACGCTGTTTTATCTATTTATGCCATTTGGAATCAGCGGGTTTCCACCTCAAAACTTAACCGGTGGCTCGAAGGGCTTGTGGCTCATCATCCCCCCCCTCTTGTGTCTGGGCGGCGCATTAAGGTTAAATATTTGACGCAAATTAAGACACGCCCGCCCACATTCGTTCTTTTTTCCAGTAAATCAACCCAGTTGCCCGATTCTTATGCGCGCTATGTGGTGAATGGATTGAGAGAGGCTTTCGGTTTTGAAGGCGTTCCCATCCGTCTTTCTGTGAAGTCAGGTAACAACCCTTATGTGAAGGAGTAACAAACATGAATACATTTCTTGGTATCATTGGCGTTCTTTTGTTTTCCTGGGTCCTCTGGCGTTTGTTTTCTCGCCGTTATTCATGGCCCTGTCCTTCATGGTTGAGCGCTCTCGTTGAAATGGATAATCCCTTCGTCAAAACTGCCCAAGCGGCGACCATCCTTCAGCATCTAGACCTGCAGCCAGGCATGGTTATAGTGGATTTGGCTGTGGTCCTGGGAGGCTTTCCATTCCAGCGGCGAGAAAAGTCGGGTTAACAGGGAAAGTCGTCGCTATGGATGTCCAAGCCGGTATGCTCCAAAAGTGTTAGGAAAAAGCACGTGCAGAAAATCTAACAAATATTGAATTTTTTCATGCTGGAATAGGGGACAAAAAACTGGAGCATGACAAGTTTGATAGGGTTTTATTGGTGACAGTTTTAGGGGAGATTCCCAATCGCGAGGCTGCGCTCAAAGAAATTTTTGATGCCCTAAAACCTGGGGGAATCCTTTCCGTGACGGAAACTATTTTTGATCCCCATTTTCAGCGCTGTAACACTGTACTTCGACTTGTGACCATGGCTGGATTTCGGAAGAAGGGTCAATTTGGGAATTGGGCGACGTTTACTCTCAATTTGGAGAAGCCGTAGTTAACCTGAGTTTTGGATAAGAAATTAAAATATTCCCATTTTGTCATCCTTGACTTAGAAATTCTTGATTTGCAAAGCAAATTCTTAGAATTTCTTAGGTCGAGGATCTTGCAAAAACAATGAGGTGTTTATGATTAGATCCTCGATCCAAGAAACGCTAAATGTTTTCCTTACGGAAAACAAAGCGTTTCTAGGTCAAGGATGACAAAGTGGCGCAATATTTTCTTATCCAAAACTCAGGTTAGTTAATTTTAAAAGATGGCTCAACTGAGTCCGATCTAAAGAGCGAGAGAGCACCTTTTGGAGATTGTTGTCTATTTCATCAGCATCCAGGGTGAATACCGGAATGTGAGTCTCATGGCAAAACTTCAACTCTTGCTGGACTCCCCATGACTTTTGCCAGCCATCAATTGTAATAAGAATCATCCCTTTCGAAACTTTTAGAAACTCAAAAAGATAAGGCATTATGACCTCTCGGCGCCTTTCGAGAGAGGGGAGGGCGAGCTCTTCTGCTATTTTATTCACATAAATAACAGGAGAAAATAAAGAAATTCCTTGGCGAAGAAATTCTGTGGTTGTTCTTAGCGAAAGCTCGGTGCGATATTTTTTCTCTTCCTCAGATCCTTGATAAGGAACAGCAAGATAGTAAAGACCTTTTTCCATGATTTCAGCTCCTGTAATGTTTTTTAGAAGGGCTCCGTTTTAAAGCGTAAAGGTAAAATTATTTAAGAGCATTCCTGGAACAGATACACCTCCTAAACTTTGTTCCCCATAGCTTGAAATTTGGGGGATGAGCTCTGCATGTTCCCCCAAATCTTCAAGGCAATCTCCAAAAAAATTGTATAAGGTGTCATCAAACCGCATGTCTTGAATAGGGCTTACAATCTGGCCGTCCTCTACCCAAAAACACCCATAGCGTGTCATTCCTGTCGCGCGCCCATGCTGGAGATCGCTCCAATTGAGGTAATGAAGGTTTGAGATATAAACCCCTGTTCCAAGACGGGCGAGGATTTCTGAGTCCTTCAAGCGTCCAGGCTGCACCTTCAATGAACGTGGTTTCTCCTCCATATTGGCAGCATTTGACTTAAGATTGTACTCTTGAGCTGTGCGCTTGTTGATTAAAAGAGACTCTAACTTTCCTTTCGTAATTAAGGGTAGTTTTAAAGGAGATATTTCCCCAAACTCATTGAAACGGGGTCCTAATCCTTGGTGAAAGTCTTCTTCTAAGGAAAATAGAGGGGATAAACTTGTCTCTCCTTCTGAAAGCTTTTTGAGGGGAGATTGCCCTTGGCGTAAGCTCTGCTCACTTAATCCTGACCAAGCCACGAGGCTTACGAGATCTGCTGCAGCTGCTGGGGCCAGATAAACCCTGTATTTTCCTGGATCTATTTTTCGAGAGGGCTTTTCAAGGATGTCTAAGTGTTTTTTAGCTTGTTGAAGGGTCGTAGTATACTCCCTATCTTGCCACTTACTTCCTGCATAGGTTGCCTTGATAGCTTTTTGAGAAGGCGTGTAAAGCGAGTAATCAAAATAAAAATTCTCTGTTGAAAACCAATGAAATTGACCTCTCGAGTGCATGTGGGCGCGCATTAAAATGCCAGAGGCGTAAAGTCCAGCGAGGTCACACCCCTGGGCGGGGTTAAGCAAACTTTCTGCGAGGGTGTCTGTTTGAGCAAGTGTCCCATAATGATCTTCTTCGCTACTCTCGCCTTCTTCGGGCAAGACGATATAGGGATCCTCGGGCAAGGTTTTACATTCAAGACGGCATGTTTCTAAAATTTCTCGAGCGCGTCTTAAATCTTCCTCAAGCTGCCCCGTTATGGAAAAAGTAGTTTCTGTATGACATTTGTGCGA
>CANGTV010000032.1 GCA_947457015.1 Alphaproteobacteria bacterium
GAAATCCTGGATCTCCGCCACAGCAGGGAATAACATGTGAGAGGCACCGCTATAAGGTATCTTCATATCAAATGAGAATATACCCAATCAACTTCAAAATATGGACTTTTGTTGCAATTTTTCCATTGTCATCCCCTGCTGTGGCGGGGATACAGTAACCATCAGAAATAAATAACTTTTTTAAAATTAAATCTTTATTGCATTTTTGCTCTTAGTCATTTCAAACACCCTCAAACTCTAATATTTCTCTGGATCCCCGCCACAGCAGGGGACGACATATGTGGGTTAATGGAAAATACACACTTTCATTCAGGAGCGGTATAGATATAAAACTCAGCGTGCTCAATGATCTTTCACCACAGGTTTAGAAGTAGGCCTAACCCCTGATTCTGTTAATTTAACGAAATTCCCTTGCCTTATATCGTGCCGGTAGCTTTTGTTCACTGGTTTAGGATCTGGCTTTGGCTTAGCATGATTGTTGAGCGCTTTTGCAATCTGACTGGCAGTTCCTTTTATTGGCAGCGCGGTTGTTATTTTTTCTTTTGATGGAGATTGCAACACCTTCTTTAACTTAAACATCTGCTGTGGTTCCTGTTGAGTCTGTGGTTGCTTCGTTTGTTGCGGCACATGTGTTAACGGAACCATTCGCTGTGGTTCCTTCGTCTTTTGCTGTTGTTGTTTCTGTGGGGTCACATGGTTTAACTGAACCATGCGCTGCGGTTCATTCGTCGTTGTCGCTTCTTTCGGGTGTTCTTTTGGAACTCGTCGTAGCGTGCGTGGCTTTCGCTTCACGTAATGTCCGTTATACGGTTTTGCATTAGCAAGGCTAAATGGCGGTTGTTGAGTCGTCGTTGCTGTGTTGGTTGTTACAAGCGGCTGCAAAGGAGGTTGCTGTTGTTGCAATAACCCTTGCTGTTGCTGAGGTGTCGCTGTCGTATTAGTCGTAGCTACTATAACCGGCTGCATCAGAGGTTGCTGTTGTTGCAGCAACCCTTGCTGTTGCTGAGGCGTCGTTGGTATGGTCGTCGCCACAACGAGAGGTTTAGGCGTTGGAGGCGGCTGAATCGTCCCTTGCTGAACTGTCGTGATTGGTGCAGTCGTCGTCGCCACAACGAGAGGTTTAGGCGTTGGAGGCGGCTGAATCGTCCCTTGCTGAACTGTCGTGATTGGTGCAGTCGTCGTCGCCACAACGAGAGGTTTAGGTATTGGAGATGGTTGAATTGTTCCTTGCTGAGCTTGTGTTAGTCGTCCTCGTCGTGACGGCACCTTTCGTACAACATACCGATTCGGTTGTGGAGTCGTCACTGTCGCTCCTTGCTGAACCGGTGTTGTATTAGTAGCTGCTATAAGTGGCTGCGTAGGAGGATTAACTGTCGCGGTCAAAATCTGCGACGCGGGAGGCTTTTGCTGCAATAATGCTTGCTGTTGCTGAGTCGTTGTCGCATTAGTAGCTATTGCAAGTGGTTGCGTAGGATGTTGCTGTTGAACTGTCGCAGCCAGAAGAGGTGTTGCTGGAGGCGTCGACACCATAGGCTCAGAGGAGCCTGAATGATCTATCCATGCCGGCTCCACACGCCCATCTCCATGATCTATCTTCACGTATTCAAGTTGACGTCCCTCATGCTCTACCATGACACCGCCCCCTTCATGTCCCTCCTCAAGGTCTACCTCTTCATATTCCACTTCGTGTTCCTCAGGCTCTTGAGGGTGCTCTTCTCCTCCTTGAAGCGCTTCTTGAAGTTGAGGCAGCTGCGGCGGAGGCTGGTGTGCTGGTGGTTGACTCAATCCACGATAGCCTTGCCCTTGAGCGAATAGTAACTGTCTCGGAAGGATGTCAGGTTGGAGTGGAATAACGTCTCCCCCTCTTGTATGAACCATTGCTTGTGGCCCTTGGTGAACAACAAAATAATTAACAGCAGGGTTTGCAGCTTTAATTTCATTCAGGGCATTCATATTTGGCAAAACGTAGGGATCTTCTTTAGTGCCACTTCCTCGCAAAGATCCGCCACCGCGACCGCCACCGCCACCGCCAGGAGGGATAACATGAATTGCTTTTTCTTCCGTCTGTGCCACCCTTTCTTCTGTTGCAACGGTAGTGAGACTTGAGTCTTCAGTTTGAATGTCAACGTCTCGCACAATATCGCGTACCATGAGCTTCTCAACAGGCGTTAACGTTGAGCTCTTGGGGTAACTTTGCGCTTCTCCGAAAGGAAACGTTAAGAGAACGCCCACGAAATGAACATTCTTTCGGAGGGAATCATATAGCGTTTCGCCCTGAAGCGCCAATTGAGCATCGTTATATTCTAAAAGATTGTAAGTGAATCGGAAACGTCCCCCATTAATGGGTGAAATTCCTTTTCCTTGAAAATGATATCCTCCTGCAAACACACGTAAATCTTTCAAAACCTCATACCCTATTTCACCATCAAACCCAGCGAGAGGCGTATCAAAAGTCATTTTATTTTTTACTTGAACAATTATATTATTAAAGCTTGAGCCCTTTACGTTGGTACTAGTCTGAGAGCTAATCAACTTACGGTCTGTAATTGGAAGATAGAGGTTGGCTCGCGCTTCCCACTCTGGATGCAACGCTTCGAGACCCAAAGTGATCTGATTAAAATAATTACCAAAAGGCGTACGAGCGCGATCAAAGTAAGAATACCCTCCCAAAACCCAGTTTCCAAAAATCTGACGATAGGCAATGGCAACGTTTCCTTCCGCTGCGGAGTTGGTATCTCCCTTTCCCCGAATATCAAAAAATAACATGGAGTCATGATCTTGCAAAAAGGGAAGGAAAAATATGGGTTGCAGGATGCTGCGGCGATTACCAGCTTTAAGATCGAGGGTCATATGAGGACCCCATTTTGGGAGAGGATTTTTTGTTTTGGCCTGAGCTATAGAAGGAGAAGAGTAAAACGCTAAAGAAAGAATAAGAACAAATCTTATAAAATAATGGAAACAATGGGGAAGAGTTGAAACAGTCACCTGAACCCCCCTTTCGCCATTTTGCGGTGGGCGCAGGCGCAATTAACAATGAAGGTACACAAGCCCATTAAATCATTTTCCAAAATTCAAAACCTGTATTTTATGCTCTATATTAATTTCATTGTCAACGACAGTGTCAACAAAAAATATTCTAGTCTGACGTGAAATTTCAAAGTGTTTTCAACCCAAGCGAGCAAAGCTTTAATTCAACTTTGATCGCTCCTAAGGGGTCTCTCCTTTTCAGTTTCAACAACGGAACTTTAATTCCCTGATGCTTAGCAAACGCGAGCTTTGGCAACCTTTCAAGCTGATCTTCCTCACACAAATCAACACAAAGTTCAAGGAAAGCCTTGCCTTGACAAGGGAATGAGCAAATCCCAACCCCCCTCACTTCCATCAATCCTTTAAAAGCGAGAGGAGCGCTTACAACAACCCGCCTCTCTTCAAGAGTGAGTATAGTTTGATCATCAGACACCAAGGTCGCTCCCCGATCAATTAATTGGAGGGCTAAAGAAGATTTTCCAAATCCAGGGCTTCCGCAAATTAAAACGGCTTTCTGATTAATATCGACGCACGTCCCATGAATGAGCGCCTCTTTCATTCCCTTGTCTTTTCAAATTTAGCTGCAAAAAAACCATCGGTGTTATTTTGAAGAGGAGACAAAGATAAGAAAGGCTCCCCCTCAAGACCACACGGAACCAAAGAAAAAGACGGATGAGCCTCAAGAAAGGCTGTTGCTACATCTTCGTTCTCTTCACACAACAAGGAACACGTTGCATACACAAGAAAGCCCCCAGGCTTCACAAGAGGAGCCGCAGCGTCTAAAAGACTTTTTTGAAGGGCCGTTAACTCTTTAATATCTTCAACCGTAATGTTCCATTTTTGATCCGGATTGCGCCGCCACGTTCCACTTCCCGAACACGGTGCATCCACAAGAACACGGTCAAACCGCTCGGCCTGGCGCTTAAGCCATTTATCATGAAGCCCTGAAAGTTCTCTCAGCTCCACATTAAACGCCCCTGCTCTTTTGAGGCGTTCTTTCGTTCGCTTCAAACGCCAAAGAGCGGTGTCTGTTGCTACAATGCGCCCCTTGTTTTGAAGAAGCGCCGCAAGGGCAAGGGTTTTTCCCCCTGCTCCTGCGCATAAATCTAAAACGGCCTGGGCTGGTTCTGCATCAACCACAGTCACAATCAACTGAGATCCTTCATCTTGAACCTCCACAAGCCCTTCCTGGAAAGCCGAGGTTTGTGTGATGTTCTCTCGTTCTTTACAGCGCAACCCCCAAGGAGACAGAGACGTGAGAGAAAAAGCAAGGCCTGTGCGCTCAAGATTTTTACTTACCTCTTCTCGTGATGTCTTGAGCGTATTTACTCTTAAGTCCAGTGGCGCTTGCTCTAAAAAAGCTTGCATTTCTGGCTTTAAATTCTCTCCAAACCGACGCTTTAAAAAGGGAAAAAGCCACTCAGGAAACTCACCCTCAACCCACGGAAGGCGCCTTTGCAATTCTGGAATTTTTTCAAAAACTGCCTTTTCCTTATCTGAAATCTTTGAAGGAGCATATTTTTCTCCTGAAAATAAAATACCAAACTTATCGCGAGGAAGTTTTTCAAAAATCCACAAATAGGTACAAAGTCGGATCCGCGCTGCCTCCAGCGGAGCCATCAACAAAGGAGACACCCCTCTCTCTAAAGCCCACCAATCACAAGAAGCCCTATAACGCATCACACCATAGACGTAAGCAGCCACTGCCTGGCGGTCTTTTGACCCAATGTACCGGCGCGTTTTAAAATACCCATAACAAACTTGGTCGAGGGGTTTTTTATCAGCCTCATGAAGCGCTAAGATATCAATGACACTTTGAAGACGTGCTCCTTCTTTCATGGCCTAAATCCTATAGCAATCACATAAATCTCAGCGGAATCCGCACGACTTGACGGAGGCTTGAAATGGGTCACTTTTTCGAAATGATGTTTTAAAAGAGTGAGAAGCTCTTTTTCTGTTCCTCCCCGAAGAACTTTTGCGATAAAAACGCCCCCTCTCTCCAAAACCTCTTGAGCAAAGGCAAAGGCTTCTTCTGCTAAGGCCATAATGCGCAAATGGTCCGTTTGCGAATGCCCCGTGCTTGACGCCGCCATGTCACTTAACACGACTTGAACAGGCCCTTTTAAGGTTTTTTTAAGCTCTTCTTGCACTTGAACATCGGTAAAATCTCCACAAATGAGAGTTGCCTCCGCAATCGGTTCCAGCGGCACTAAATCAATCCCCACAACAAAACCCGTTGTCCCAACCCGTTCAATAGCGACTTGAGTCCATCCCCCGGGAGCCGCCCCTAAATCTACGACATGCATCCCTGGCTTCAAAATTTTAAATTTATCATCAATTTCGATTAGCTTGTAGGAGGCTCGAGACCGATAGCCCGCAGCTTTTGCCTGTTGCACATAAGGATCATTTAACTGACGCGTAAGCCATCTCCGCGAAGAGAGAGTTAAGCCCCGTGTCGATTTCAAACGAACGCACAAAGGACGTCCTGAAGAGGATTTTTTTTTCATTGTCTCATTAAATCCACAAGCAGCCCTTCTCGAACACCTCGATCAGCAACACGCACGGGGTCAACAGGAAAGACGTCGTAAATGCCCTCAAAAATTGCAACACCTCCCAATACAAGATCTGCGCGTAGCGGCCCAATGCAAGGATGAAGAAGTCTTTCTTCATGCGTCATCGCATAAAGGCCAGAAATTGTTTTATTAACAATCTCTGAAGTCAAATAAAAGCCACTCACACGCGTTCTATCGTATCTCTCAAGATTCATATGAAGCGCAGCTAAAGTAGTTAATGTCCCGCTCGTTCCAATCAATTGGATGTTTTTTCGCCTTAAATGAGGGTAAATGAAGGCTTTGTCACAAAAGGCTTTCAGGTCTTTAGCGACCGCTTTGCGGACTTGCTGAAGGGGATGATATGATCCCGGATTATGGCGCAACGTTTCTGCTAAGGTGACCACCCCCAGAGGTAAGGATGTCCACTCAATAATTTCGGGAGGCTTTTGTGGAAAAAGCTCCATCCACATAACTTCCGTACTTCCTCCCCCTATATCAAATGCAATGGCATAGCGCGTACTGGAATCAAGCAAATCTGCACACCCTACAATGGCGAGACGGGCTTCTTCAGCTGTAGAAATAACTTCGAGATCAAGACCTGTTTTGGAGCGAATAATCTCTAAAAACGCCTCACGATTCGAGGCCTCACGACAAGCGGCTGTTGCAACACACCGCAAACGTTGAATTTTATAAGACTTTAATTTATTAGCACAGGTAGTAAGCGCAGAGACGGCTCTTAAAGTTGCCGCCTCAGAAATATGACCTTTGGTCGCAAGTTCATCACCAAGTCGGATAACCCTTACAAAAGAATCTACGACTTGGGGTCCCTCAGGCGTGACCGCAGCAATAAGGAGTCGACACGTATTGGTGCCCAAGTCCAGCGCGGCTATGTGATCTTGATGGAGATTCCCACCTTTAGAAGAAGATTTAATCATAATAGCTACTTACTCATCGACGATGTCTAATCCTCTGGCAACTGCGTCGCTACTAATTTCCAGTTCGGATCAGCGCTTGGAAGAGGGCGAGAGAAGGTCCAAATATCCGTTACTTCTACGTATCGGTCTGGATCTCCCTCCAAAAGTTTTCCTTTTGTATTGCGCGTAACAAGGCATTGTTCGGAGACAAAACGAACAGTAATGTATACTTTTCCAGCTTCCTCCCGCTTATCAAGCACTTCTGCCGTCACAATACGATCAACATCAATTTCAAGGATTTTCTTAGCTTTCTTTCGTTTCGAGATCGTCTCTTCAAAGGTTTCAAGAAGAGGGCCTTCTAAAAGCTTATGAAGTACTGACAGGTCCCCTATAGCATACGCTTCTACAATTTTGCGAAAAGCAAGGGTGGCTCCTTGCAAAAACCGATCTTCATCTAAATCTTTAGGTTTTTCCGTCTCATTCTCAACCGCGGACTCTGATTGAGACGGGGTCGCGCGTGGTCTAATGGGGACGACGACATCATCTTCTTCTGATCGCCGCTTGCGAAGGGGACGGTCTGCCTCATGCGTTCCCAGCATGCGCCACAAGCGGTATCCTAAGAAAACAGCAACAGCAGCAAAAAGTAGAATGTCAACAAATGCCATCTCTTATCCTTTCATTCCTTTCTTTATAGAGGAATTCTTTATGTTTGTCATCTCACGTCCTAAATTTCCTTGCATTCTTTTAAAAAAGCGCTAAGATGTAAAAAATATTCCTACTGTAAAAACAGAAGTGGGTCACCAGCCCACTTTTTTTATTGGGTTTTAATAAGGTAATGAGCATAGAGCAACACATTGAAGACATTATTGCTCCCGCCCTTTCAGAGAAAGGTTTTGGGGTAGTACGCATCCAGCTTCAAGGCTCCAAACGAAAAACATTGCAGATCATGATCGAGCGCAATGACGAGACAACGGTCACGGTAGATGATTGTGCTGAGGTAACTCACATTGCCTCCGTTTTACTAGATGTAGATGATCCTATTCATGAGTCTTATATATTAGAAGTAAGCTCTCCTGGAATCGACAGACCTCTTGTTAAAATGAGTGACTTTGAGAAATTTGCCGGCGCAGAAATAAGGGTTGAGCTTAAAATCCCTCAAGAGGGCACTCGTCGATTTCAGGGGATTTTGCAAGGAGTTGAGAACGGTCTTGTAAAAGTTAAGCTTACCCCTACAGAGCAAGACGAAAAAATTAACATTGCGGAATTTGCCTTTTCTGACATACAAAAGGCTAAGCTCATTCCCGATTACAAAGCATAAAGATCAGATTGAGGAAAAAATGACGGAAACACATATAAGCCCTGGAAGTCGTGAACTGTTACTGGTTGCAGAAACAGTGGCTCGAGAAAAAGCCATTGAAAAAGATCAAGTTTTAGAAGCTATGGAGCAAGCCATTCAAAAGGCAGGGCGCTCAAAATATGGGTATGAACATGACATCCGTGCTACAATTGATCGCAAGACCGGGGAAATCACCTTAATGCGCTATCGTGAAGTTGTAGAGGAAATCGAAAACCCATTTACACAACTCACTTTTGCCGAAGCTCACGCTATTGACCCAGCTTTACAAATGGGTGATTTTTTAACAGAAGTGCTTCCCCCCATTGATTTTGGACGCGTGGCCGCTCAAACCGCAAAACAAGTTATTTTTCAAAAAGTACGTGATGCTGAGCGTTTCCGCCAATATCAAGAATACAAAGACCGTGTTGGCGACATCGTTAATGGAATTGTTAAGCGTATCGAATTTGGGAACGTCTTTATTGAACTCGGAAAAGCTGAAGCGCTCTTACGTCGAGATGAGATGATTCCAAGGGAAAACTTCCGCGTAGGCGATCGCATGAGAGCTTATATTTATGACGTTCGAGAAGAGCCTCGTGGCGCTCAAATCTTTGTATCTCGCAGCTCACCTGAATTCATGGCTAAACTTTTCATGCAAGAAGTCCCTGAAATTTATGATGGAATCATTGAAATTAAGGCCGTAGCCCGGGACCCAGGCAGCCGTGCGAAAATCGCCGTTACCTCAGCAGATCCTTCTATTGACCCCGTGGGGGCTTGCGTGGGGATGCGTGGTAGCCGCGTTCAAGCTGTTGTGGCCGAGCTCCAAGGGGAAAAGATTGACATTATCCCTTGGTCCGCAAATCCTGCTACATTTATCGTCAACGCCTTAGCTCCTGCAGAAGTTGCGAAAGTTGTCGTGGATGAAGAGAGTCAACGCATCGATGTTGTGGTACCCGAAGATCAATTGAGCCTTGCCATTGGGCGCCGTGGCCAAAATGTTCGCTTAGCCTCCATCCTTTCAGGCTGGAAGATTGATATTTTGACAGAAGATCAAGAGTCCGAACGCCGCAATGAAGAAGTCAAGACACGGTCTAAACTTTTTGTTGAAGCCCTTGATGTAGATGAAATGATCGCTCACCTTCTCATCAATGAAGGGTTTACCAAGGTTGAAGAAGTTGCCTACATCGATGTAGCTGAAATATCCTCTATTGAAGGCTTTGACCAAGACTTAGCAACAGAACTCCAAAATCGCGCAAAAACCTACCTTGAAGCTCAAGAACAGCATTTGACAAAACGCTTAAAGGAGCTCAAAGTGGCTAAAGATTTACAGTCTTTAGCGGGGCTTGATCTTAACCTTATCGTCAAACTTGCTGAAAAAGGAATTAAGAAGCTCGACGACCTTGCTGATTTAGCGGGGGATGAGCTTCTTGAGCTTTTACCTCAAGAGAATCTTACAGAGGCGCAAGCTCAAAATATTATTATGGCGGCTCGCGCTCATTGGTTTGAGGATGAAGATAAATCAACGGACAATAAAAAGTAATGACGGATACAAACGGGAACACGAAAGATAAAAAGCCACTCACTCTTTCTTCAAAAAACCTCACCTTAAACAAAGGAGGGGAAGCAGGAGCGCATGTGCGTCAAAGTTTTACCCACGGTCGCTCTAAAACAGTCACCGTAGAAGTTAAGAAAAAGCGTGTTGTTCTTCCTGGGTCACAAGGAGAGGCAGACAAGCTTTTAGAAGATGAAAGGTCTCTCACGAGTTCAGGGCTTACATCTAAAGAAATTGAAGATAGACTGAAAGCTCTTCATGGCACCATAAGAACGCAGGCTGCTGAAGCAGAACGTAACAGCTTAGAGGCTCTTGAAGAGCGGTCGCGCTTAGAAAAAGAAAAGGAAGCGTCCGAAGCTTCTTTATCAGAAGCTCCTTCTCCTCTTCCCATAGAACCAGAAATTAAAGTAGCAGAAGAACCTGCTTACAAAAAGAAAACTATTTACTCTTCTTATGCTGACGAAGAGGAGCTGGCTCGCCGGGGCAAAGGCGAAGATAAAGCTAAGGTCCCCCTAGCAAAAAGAAACGAACCTCGCCGACGCAGTGGTAAACTTACCATTGGTCAAGCTTTAAGAAGCGATGAAGACAAGCCAGGCCGCAGCCTTGCCTCCATGAGACGGCAACGTGAAAAGCGCAAAATGGCTGGCATGGAAGTTCCACAACAAAAAGTCATTCGTGAAGTTACTATTCCTGAAGTTATCACTGTCCAAGAATTAGCAAATCGTCTTGCTGAACGCGCTGCGGATGTCATCAAAACATTGATGAAAATGGGAGTCATGGCAACCATCACACAATCTATTGATGGGGATACGGCAGAACTTATTGCCACTGAATTTGGTCACCAAATTAAGCGCGTTTCTGAATCAGACATTGAAATAGGACTCCATGCTAAGGAGGATGACGCAACTGAGATGCAACCACGCCCTCCTGTTGTCACTGTCATGGGTCATGTGGACCATGGAAAAACGTCCCTTCTTGATGCATTACGCAAAACTGACGTCGTTTCCGGAGAAGCCGGAGGAATCACGCAACATATTGGAGCGTACCAAGTTGCTATCGATGCAAACAATAAGATTACGTTTATTGACACGCCAGGACACGCGGCCTTTACAGAAATGCGGGCTCGCGGGGCAAACGTCACAGATATTGTCATTCTTGTGGTTGCTGCGGATGATGGAGTCAAAGACCAAACGATTGAAGCCATCCATCACGCTAAGGCAGCAGGAGTTCCCATTATTGTTGCAATTAATAAAATTGATAAACCTGGGGCTGATCCTGAGCGCGTCCGCAACATGCTCATGCAACACGAGATTTTCCTTGAAAAGGTTGGAGGAGATATTCTCGATGTAGAAGTTTCTGCAAAGCAAGGCCTTAACTTAGATAAGCTTGAAGAAACGATCCTTTTGCAAGCAGAAATTCTCGACCTTAAGGCCAATCCTAATCGCCATGCGGAAGGTGTTATTGTTGAGTCAAAGCTGGAACGCGGCCGTGGTGTTGTTGCAACCGTTCTTGTTCAAAAAGGAACTCTGAGAGTAGGCGATCTTTTTGTAGCGGGAGCCGAATACGGCCGGGTTCGCGCCCTTGTTGATGACAAAGGAAACCAAGTCACCGAAGCAGGTCCTTCTGTTCCTGTTGAAGTTTTAGGCTTTAATGGGGCTCCCTTGGCCGGAGATGATTTTGTTGTAACGAACAATGAAAATCAGGTTCGTGAAATTTCAGAATTCCGTCAGCGCCGGGCTCGTGAAGCAAAATCTGCTCTGTCTGCTCGAGGAAGCATGGAGCAAATGTTCTCAAAGATTGCAGCAGGCGAAGTTAAGGATCTCCCCCTTGTTATTAAATCGGATGTGCAGGGGTCGATGGAAGCCATTAGCGGGAGCCTTACAAAACTTGCCACAGAAGAAGTAAAAGTTAACATCCTTCACGCGGCCGTCGGTGAAATTACAGAAAGTGATGTCACCCTTGCCAACGCATCGAGTGCTATGATTATTGGCTTTAATGTGCGCGCAAACCATCAAGCGCGCGAAGCCGCCCGTCGAGATGGCGTAGAAATTCGCTATTACTCCATTATTTATGATGTGGTGGATGAGATAAAAGCAGCTCTTGGTGGTCTCTTAGCCCCCACCTTACGAGAAAAATATCTAGGCGCTGCCGCCATCCGAGAGGTCTTTACGATCTCAAAAATAGGCAAAATTGCCGGTTGTATGGTGACAGAAGGACTTGTCAAACGAGGAGCAAAAGTCAGGCTCTTGCGAGATAACGTTGTTATCCACGAGGGAAGCCTCAAAACGCTCAAGCGCTTTAAGGATGAAGTCAAAGAGGCGCGAGAAGGCTATGAATGCGGAATGGCCTTTGAAAATTACAATGACATCAAAGTGGGCGATACAATCGAATGCTTTGAAATTGAAGAAATTTTACGGACATTAGAATAAATGACGTCAAAAGGACCCAGCCAGCGCCAACTTCGCGTTGGGGAAGAAGTTCGTCATATTTTAGCAGAAACACTCGCCCATAATCAGTCGGGAGACGCTCTGTTAGATAGCTTCCCTATTACAGTTACAGAAGTCCAGATCAGCCCCGATTTCCAACATGCAAATGTTTATGTGATGCCTCTTGGGGGACAACATTTGCCTGAAATTTTATCTGCTTTAAAGGAAAAGGCTTGGTATTTTAGGAAAGAAGTGGCTCATGCCTTAAAAATACGTGTCACCCCTCGCCTTGTGTTTCATGCTGATACATCCTTTGATGAGGCGGAACGCATTGAAAATCTTCTTAAAGCTGTCAAGGTAAAACAAGAGACGGAAAAGAAAGACTGAAGAGAAGGGAGGGGTCATTTCACTAGGTCTGAAACAACCCCGTCTTGCTTACTATTTAAAGAGCAGTCATTTTTTTAGGGTCTCTATTCTGGTTTGAATCACATGCAAGCACATAGACTCTTTAAATGAATGCATCATCTCGTTCAATTTGTCTCTGTGCTGAGATGGAGACTCCTTTATTATCTTCGACCCTAATGATGATAAGTGTAAGTCGAATTCTCGGGCATTCCCTTCTAGACCTAAAAGCCTTTGTTCTTGAAGAGTCAAATTTTCCTTCGTATGATTCCCATAGAGGCTATCTTCGATGTTAAATCTCCTGTATCGTAACTCACTCAACGTCTCTCCCGCCTTCTGCAAGTCCTCAGCTACAGGGTCCTCTGTGCTAAGGCTTGAGGATGATTCCTCTGTCTTCTCACTCTTTAAAGGCATCGATGTTTCTTTAAGAGTAGGCATAGGATTTTCAGATAAATAAACAACGGGATCAGGCATCTTTGGAAAGTTAGCAGACTTCAGATGAGCAAGTCTCTTCTCAACCTCACGGATAAAGCATTGGCTCTTACTTAATGACCCCAGCAAGGCATTGAGATCTTCTCTCGAGTTAGACTGCAAATCTCTTGATGTTTGAGAATCTAACACGCTCAAGCGTTCTTCAAGCTCTTTTAATGTCTTTTTGGCTTGTAAAAGTTTCTCTTCTTGGAGGGTTAGATTTTTCTCCGTATGATCTCCGTAAAGATCCTTATCGATCTCACTAAGCCCCCCGTATAATTGTGATAAGGACTCTTCCTCGCTCTTGAAAACCTCACTTGGAGATCCTTCTGCTCTACCCCCCCCCGATGCAAGAGTTACTGTAGGTGAAGAAGGAGGAAATTTCAGAAAATTAAGCCGCCCTTGAGCCTTATGAACGAGACAGAGAGTATCACCAAAGGAATAGAGCAGCTCATTTATTTGCTTCCGTTGCGGAGATTGCCACTCTCTTGGAAGGTGAGAATCTAGAAACATCAAGCGGGATTCAAGTTCGTTTGCTGTCTCTTGTAACTTTAAAAAGCTAGCTTCGTGAAGCTTTAAGCTTTCCCCGGCGTGCTCCCCGAATAAGTTTTCTTGGAACTCCAAAAGATCGCTTTTTAAGGTTTGTCGCGCTTTTTCTAAACTTACGAGTTCTTCCTCAGGAGTAAAATCTGTACTGAGTTCTAAGGGTAAAATCTTTGGGAAACCCGTTGCACCAATATTAGGAATAAAGGAGAAAAAAGGTGCTTCTGTTTCAAGAGACAAAATAGAGGCACTGGATTTTATAATGTTGAGTCTAGACTGAACTTGCCGGAGCGAGCTTATGTTATCGTTAAATGACCCAATTAAGTCACTCATTTTAAGCCTCTTTGAAGAGTGAGGCTCCCCCGTTACTTGGGAGCTTATAAGCATCAGGCGCTCCCCTATCTTCCTTGCTCTTTCTTGCAGCGATGAAAGGCGCTTTTCTTGGTGATTGAGACTGAGGCTTCCATGGCCTACAAGTGGATGGGGGTCTCTTTGGTCTTCATAAAGATCGTGATCGATTGAATATCCATCACTTTTTAAGGCACAAATATCTTCTTCTAACTGCTGATCAAGAGAGTCATCTGTGCTTAAATCTGACGATACGTCCTCCGTTTTCTCAACCTTTGGGGAGGTTACTTTTGATTTCAGAAAGCTTAGCCTTTTAGAAAGCTGAGCCCACACGCAATCAACTTCATCAAACAAATCCAACACCGTCTTAACTTGATTCTGGCCCTCCACCTGTAAAAGAGTTGATTTAAGACGAAGAAGTCCTGATTCAACCTCATCCGCTTTCCCCATCAACCGGGTAAGTTCTTTTTGTTGCGAACTTAGGTTCTCTTCAGAATGATTCCCATATAAATTGGTATCAATAGAGCCAAGCTTTCTTTGTAAGTCTTGGATAAATTCCTTTGCGCTCTCCAACTTCTCTTCTAGAGGAGTCATTGTACTTGACGCTGATGACGAAGCTCTTAACCTCAGAACCAAATGGAGCGTGTTTTTTGGTGTTATTGCTTCAGGTGAAGCTAAGGGAGTATCAGACGTGTTTAACTCTGATAATGGACCTCTTAATCTCAAAGCCAAATGGAGCGTGTTTTTTTGTCTTATTGTTTCAGGTGAAGATAAGGGAGTATCAGACGTGTTTAGCTCTGATGATGGAGTTCTTAATCTCAGGTCTTCAACACTTTTCACCTGCCCCCCTGGGAGAATACTCGTCCTTAGCTGAGGAGATAACGGCACTCTATTGTTATCTGAAGCTAACTCTCTTGTCTGCAGATACATCACCGGAATAATAGGCGTCGGACGGGGTCTCAGGAGACGGTGGATTCTGAGACCTAACTCTTCTACACACCCCAAATGATCGCTGAGGCGACTCATTAAGCGATTAACCCGAGGTTTTGCTTCTTCAGACCTAAATTCCTCATTAACGACAGGATCTAATGTGTATAAGTACTCCTTAAATTCGGTTGATTTCTTTTTCAATCTTTCAAGATTTTCTTTCTGGAGACGAATGCCCTCTGGCTTAAGATCCTCAAATAATTGACTGCTGATTTCATAAAAACCATAAGTTAAACCATCCATAGACTCTTCCGCTTTTTGTAGTGTTTTCGTTCGCAAAACAGCTGCTTGTGAACGAGGGTCATCTATGCCCTCCCTTAGCAATGGGAGTACCTTTGGTTGCTGAGAAGAATCAGGCAGCAATATGAGCACCTCATTTTTACCCCTCCCAGACCCCTCTAAATCCTCCACGGGTGGAATTAAAGGTAAGGGTGGGTGGACTTCTTCACGTTTTTTTGACGCTGGTACAACTAAGGGAACAGAGGGCGCGTGGCTTTGCTTAGAGGGCTCTAGCAACCTTATTACAGATGGCAGGACGGATTGAGGTGAAGAGAGTGGCACAATACTAGGATTCCTTATAATCTCACTCCTTATGCTAAGCACACTATTCACAACTTTTCTCTGAGAAGGCTCTGAAGGTCTCACTGGTAGCGTTAAAGATGAAGATAGATGCGCTTCTTCGCGTCTCTGTGGCTCTAATAGAACTGAAGATACAGAAGGCGCGTGACTTTGCTTAGGAGGCTCTGACATCCTTATTACGGAGGGCAGAATTGATGGAGATATACTGGTTGATCTTTCATTTTTCTCTCTTATGACCGGAAGTAACAGAGGTAGTTTGGGTAAAACTAGCAGCGAAGCCCTGTCTTGGGGAGATATCGTTGTGTAAGCTAAAGACTTTTTTTCAAGAAAAGCAAGGCGAGTCCTTGTTGGTATTGTAGATTGAAACACTACGGCTAAACTTTTTCGCTGAGGTGAACGGTTGGCAAGCGACCTTAGCCCACTCTCTTGGGTTCCTGACTGAAGCAACCGCGCTAAACCCTTAGGCTGAGGTGAACGGTTGGCAAGCGACCTTAGCCCACTCTCTTGGGTTCCTGACTGAAGCAACCGCGTTAAGCCCTGGGACTGCTGTGAAAGGCTAGCAAGAGATCTCAACCATCTCCCTTGAGTTCCTGACTGAAATAACTGCGCTAAGCCCTGGGGCTGCTGTGAAAGGCTAGA
>CANGTV010000033.1 GCA_947457015.1 Alphaproteobacteria bacterium
CGTGATTCCCCCTAAGGATGTGTGTGAACAAGCCGCTCAAGATGTACGAAACTTCGAGCCTGACTTTGGCAACCGAGATTGGGCCACCCTTCTTAGAAAACTAGATCGCTCTGATCCAACGTACATGGATTGAGAAAAGCAAAAGCGGCGGAGAAGACCTCCTCATCAGAGTCGACCTCTGATGAGCAGTGAGAGGGTGCGAGCGGTTGCCGCTCATTTAAGTCGAGTCTACTACCGTCTGACACTTTTATTCTAACTGCACTATGTTTGTCATCCCCGAGCTAGAAGCGCTTGATTTGCAATGCAAATCTTAGGGCTTCTTCATCGGGGATCTTGGTCGAGCTCCCGTCTGTTGAGAGAAGATCCCCAATCAAGAATCTCTAAACCCCCGATTAAATCGGGGGGAAGAGCTTCTATGGTGGGGATGACAATAGAACTGGCAATACTTCAAAAAATGTTTGGTCTTGAGAGGGTAATCTGAATTACTCCCCAATTCCTTTCAAGAATGAGATGAATTGTTCTTTCAATGTTTTCGACTGTGCTGTGTTTTTTGGATAGTGAAAAGTTTGTGTGTGCCCATTGACAGTGACGTTTTTGCGGAAGAATTTTTCCTTTCCATACTCCACTTCCACTGTGCCTCCCATGGCTTTTACTTGTTCTTCAATGTAGGAAAGAGTAATATACGCTGTTGCTACATCTGCAAGAACAGCCTTAGGCGACAGAAGTGAGGAGCTCGTGGAGACAGAGACACTGGAAGATAAGGAATCAGAAGAAAGGGAAGACTCTTTTTTATCTAAAGGAGAGCTTTGAAGCGGCCTAAATGAAGAAGAGGATGAGGAGACAGGCACAGGCGCACTAGAAGGCGATGCAGAGCTAGAAGATGAGCAGGCGTTTGACGAGCTACTTGAAGATGAAGTACTCGAAGAGAGAAGAGAAGAGTCGCTGTTGGTCTTTAAAAGTTCTCTTGCCAAAGATTTTTTGAAAGCGTCTACCTCATCTACGAGTTTATCACGTCCTATCAAAGGCTTTTCAACTCCTTTTATTTGTCCTGTGGAATCGCTTAAAGACACACATCCAAACTCACACTTACTTATAACATATGGATCATAATCGAGCATTTTACTTAACTCGTTGCTGTCTAATCCAGTTACGACTTCGGCAATCTCGAAAGGCATATAAGCAGGGAGGTTGTAGTCGAATAAAACCCCATCTTGTTTCAAGTACGCTGTAATGAGAATCGTTTTTTGCGTGAGCTCCACAACGTTAGCATTAAGGTAGGGCACGAAAACTCTTCTTTCATAAGGGATGTGGAAAGGTTTAGTGCGAGATCCGCCTTTATTTTGATCTGCTTTTTCTTCTTTCTTCTCAGGTGATGATAGAGTGAGAGAAGGAGTGGACCTCGACCCATTTGTTAAATCCTCAGGAAGCTTTGCGTCTTTGCCGGATGCTTCTAAAGCTCCTCCATAAATAAGAGAAAAAACACTCGTTGTAATGAACATAAATTAATTAAAAGTCATAACCATACCTTTCTTGAGTTGAACAATATTAATGGTGGTTAATCCACCATTAGGCATTTTTCTTTTTTGAAACTTATGTCTTGCGTAGGAGGGGATAAGCAAACCCAAATTCGCAAAAACGCTTTCTCCAAAAAAAGAAAAAATCTTTTGAAACTTTATAGGAATTTAAATTGAAGCGAAGAGCTGTGGATCTGCCCCGTATTTTGTCACCATTGTAATCACAGATAATACTTTATACAGATGGAAACTAGCATAGTAAAAATTTTTGTCAATGCTTTTCCTACCTGACAAATTTTGAGAGACTGACCAACCTTTGTCATCCCCGAGCTAGGAATTCTTTGTTTTTATAAGAAAACATTAGCATTCCTAGATCCCCGTCTTCACGGGGAGGGATCTTATTCCTGTAAGAAGATCCTCGGTCAAGAAACGCTAAGATTTGCTACGCAAATCAACCGTTTTTAGCCCAAGGATGACACAAGAGATTAAAAACCGGTGTCAAGGTATTTGAAGCGTGCTAGGCGGGCTTCGTGAAGAGGTTCCCTCCCTTGACAGGGGCCAGAAAGATCCCTATCCTTTTGAAAAAAGAGAGAGAAATCATGTCTGATGATCCGACGTTAGGCAATTTAAAGAGGCGTATTGAAGACGCTAAAAAAGCCTTGCAAACACCTCCTTCTCAAGACGATACACCTCAGACGACACTAGGAAAGTTATTTAATGTAGGTGTTGAGCTTGTGGGGGGTGTTTTAGCAGGTGTTGGTGTTGGTCTTTTGCTAGATTGGATTTTTGGAACGTCTCCCTGGGGGTTGATCTGCTTGTTTATTTTTGGCTCAATAGCTGGTATGATGAATGTCTATCGCAGCTTAATGAGTCCAAAGAACAAAAAACCGCCCCATGCATGATCCCCTTCACCAGTTTGAAATCCATTCTTTGATTCCCCTGAAGCTAGAAGGCGTTGATATTTCTTTTACAAACTCGTCTCTCTTTATGGTACTCACGGTGGCCCTTATCACCATTTTTCTTGTAGGCGGAATGAGCCGGGGAAAATTAATTCCTGGACGGTGGCAATCGTTGGTGGAGATGATGTATGGGTTTGTAGCGAACCTTCTTGATGAAACAGCGGGCTTTAAAGGGCGGGCCTACTTTCCTTTTATTTTTAGCCTCTTCATGTTCATTTTGATGGGGAATTTAATAGGAATGATTCCCTATGGTTTTACTTTTACAAGCCACATTATCGTCACCTTTGGGTTGGCGATGATTGCCTTTTGCACGGCGACTCTTGTGGGGTTTATTCGTCATGGATTTCGGTATCTTACTCTTTTTGTGCCGCAGGGGGCGCCTTTTTATATGCTGCCCCTTATTGTGCCCATTGAGATTTTATCTTATCTTTCACGTCCTATAAGTCTTTCGGTGCGTCTTTTTGCCAATATGATGGCAGGGCATACGATGCTCAAGGTTTTTGCTGGATTTACGGTGATTCTTGGTGTGTTTGGAATCGCTCCCTTGGCCGTGAATACGGTGTTGACCGCCTTTGAGCTTCTCGTGGCCGTCTTACAAGCGTATGTTTTTACGATTTTAACTTGCATTTACCTACATGATGCGATCCACTTACATTAAAAAGGAGATAGAACAATGGACGTTGAAGCAGCACGAATGATTGGAGCAGGATTGGCCATGTTTGCCTTGGCCGGCGTTGGCCTTGGTATTGGGCTTATATTTTCCTCGCTCATTAATGCCACAGCGCGCAACCCATCTGCGCGGGAGCAAATTTTTCCCATGGGTATTTTGGGCTTTGCCCTCACAGAAGCCGTTGCTTTATTTGCGCTGCTCATTGCCTTTTTAATCTTATTTAAGTAGTCAAAAGGTATGCCTCAGTTAGACGTCACGACCTTTCCATCGCAGCTTTTTTGGTTAGGCGTCTGTTTTTTGACTCTCTATGGGATTTTGTATTACGTGGCCCTTCCCAAGGTTGCGCGTGTCCTTGAGTCCCGAGAAAAAACTCTTGAGGAAAAAATTAACAAGGCTAGCCTTTATCGAGAGGAAGCAGAAACTCTCCTCGCTGAGTATGAGGCTGCGCTTGCAAGGGCTCGCAGTGAATCCCAAGAAAAGTCTCGGGCTATGGCACGTGCCGTATCTTCTGAACTTGCTCACAGACAAAAAGAGTTTTTGGGTAAGATCAGTGATCGGTTGCGTATGGGGGAGCAAGAGCTTTTTCGCGCTCGTCTTGAAACGGGGAGCCATGTGAAAGAGGTGTCGCGGGATGTGGCTCAGGTGATTTTAGAAAAAATAACGGGGCGCCCCTATTCCTTAGAGGAGCTTGAAAAGTGATGTTTTCAACGGCTGAATTTTGGGTCTTTGTCGCATTTGCCCTCCTTCTTGCAGGTTTTGGAAAGCGGGCGTTTGCTCAGCTCACGAAAATCCTTGATGCCCATAGCCAAAAAATAGCCACTCAATTGGAAGAGGCAGAACGCCTTCATGATGAAGCCTTAAGCCTTTTGAATTCCTATAAAAAGAAGCATGGGGAAGCCATTGAACAAGTTGAAAAAATAATGTCTTTTGCAGAAAAAGAAGCAGAAGAACTCAAAAGGTCTGGCGAACAAGCTTACGAGCGCTTTATGAATCGACAAGAAGCGGCGCTTCTACAGCGCCTTGAAATTGAAAAAGAGGAAGCCCTCGTCAAGTTGCGGCATAAAGCTGTGAAGGAGGCTTTGGCTCTTGTTGAGCACGTTCTTTTGACGGATAAAAAAGAGAGAAAGAATCTGACAGATGCGTCTTTGAAAGAAGTTGAAAAGCTTTCGCTTAAGCTTAAGAAACAGAAAATTTAGAGAGTTAGCTCCATGTCGTCATTGCGAAAAACAAGGTTTCTCGCAATGACGAACGAGGTTATCTACCGCAACTTAAGGTTGACAGCGGATGTTTTTCCTTTGTTGCTTTCCAAGTCAAAGCTAACCTTTTGACCTTCAGCTAAATTGGAAATTCCTGCACGCTCAAGCTCCGTAATGTGAACGAACGCATCGGGTGAGCCGTCTTCCATTTGAATAAAGCCGTAGCCTTTTGTAGGGTTAAACCATTTTACAGTGCCGTTTTTCATTTCTATATCCTTATAGTCAGGCGTTTACTAAACACGCGTTTTTAAAAAAACCCGTTAAAAAATCCCTCCAAAAAGGAGGGGGCTTTGGAAGGTTTCCTCAAAAGAAACCCTCCAGAGTTTACCGCAGCTTGAGGTCGATAGCAGATGTTTTTCCCTTGTTGGTTTCCAAGTCAAAGCTAACCTTTTGACCTTCATCTAAATTGGAAATTCCTGCACGCTCAAGCTCCGTAATGTGAACGAACGCATCGGGTGAGCCGTCTTCCATTTGAATAAAGCCGTAGCCTTTTGTAGGGTTAAACCATTTTACAGTGCCGTTTTTCATTTCTATGTCCTTATGGTCGGGCGTTTGTTAAATTGAGTCCTAAAAAACGCATAAATAATATGTCCTTAACGTAGGGTCGCTTGTGAGTCTTACATATGGAGGAGAGCTGAGGGTAAGAAGAAGAGGTCATCGTGTCATCTAGTTTTCTTACGCAGAGCACATAATCTCTACGGTTTTTGTCCTTAAAGGAATTTTAACTCACCTTTAATATACGGCTTTTTTTTTTAAATGCAAGCTTTAAGCTTGCGACGCAGTTTTTAAGAAGAAAGGCCTATAGGAAAAATGGTCTGACGCATGAATTAAAAGAAAAAGACAGGGAAGGCAGGCTGCGGCCGTTACAGTAAAAAAGAGGGACCAGGGGAGAATATCTGCAAGAATGCCTGCCCCTACGGAAAGAATAATCCGCATCATAGATCCAAAGGAAGAGAGAAGCGCAAAGTGAGTGGCTGTATGAGGAATGCTGCAAAGGCTTGAGAGATAGGCAATAAATGCAGTCGCCCCAAGACCACAGGTCAGATTTTCAATCCCAATTGTAAGAACGAGAACACTGAGGTTATGGCCCACAAGCGCTTGAAAAACGAACATGAGGCTTGAAAGAAATTGAAGGGCCGCGCAAAGAATAAGGCTTGGAAGGATCCCAAAACGATTAAGAAACAGTCCTCCCAGAAACCCTCCCACAATCATGGCAGAAATTCCAAAAAGCTTGGCGACATGGGCAATTTCAAGTTTGCTAAATCCAAGTTCTATGAGGAAAGGCGTATTCATGACATTCAGCGCCGTATCCCCTACCTTATAAAAAAGAATAAAGGCTAGGACGATACGCCAGTCATAGGTTTGCCAAAGCTCCTTCACGGGAGGTCCATAGGTTGAGGAAATCCAATGCCAAAAACGACGATGAGGTCTTGCTTTTAAAGAAAGGTGAGGCGCGGGGCTAAAGACGAGAAGTTGAGGAGAGGGGCTAAAAAGTGTGGTCAAAAGACCAATAAGCATAAGAATAGCCATGAGGTCATAGGCAATCTGCCATGAAAACGTAGCAGCTAAAAAAAGAGCGCCTGCGCCTGACGTCATCATCCCGAAGCGCCATCCGAGGACGATAGCGCTTGAGGCGGCCCCTTTTTGATTTTCAGAAATAATTTCAATGCGGTAAGCTTCAATAACAATGTCTTGAATAGCGGAAAAAAAAGCAACGCCAAAGGCCCATAAGGCTGTCTCTAAGATATTAGTTTCTGGATGAGAAGAGCCAAGGCCTATCAACATAAAAATAAGAGATAATTGAGAGATGAGGGCCCAGCTGCGTCGTTGGCCAAGATGAGAGGACAGAAAAGGAAGTTGAACCTGATCTACGATGGGTCCCCAAAGAAATTTAAAGGTATACGGAATGGTGGCCACAACAAAAAGGCCAATTGTTGTATTGTTAACACCTGATTCTTTTAGCCAAATGGTGAGGGTAGAAAGAGTGAGCAAAAACGGCAGGCCGCTTGAGAAGCCAAAAAGAAAAATCGAGAGGATGCGCTTGTCACAAAAGGTAACTAAACTTGTCTTCCATGTGTGAGTCAAAGGTCGCCTTATTCCTTATGATACTAAGAAAAAAAGAGTATACCATATAAATTTAGAAAATAAATACTTAAAAGATGGTTCAAAAGGCCAATCAGAAAATTTGACTTGAGGGGGAAACCGTATAAAATGATAAGCATAGGGGACCTGAGTTTTGGATAAGAAAACTAGTTTTTAACTTTCTGGAAATTTCTTCCTTGTCATCCTTGACCTAGAAATGCTTTGTTTTCGTCAAGGAAAACATTTAGCGTTTCTTGAGTCGAGGTTCTCATTGCAACATCTCGATGTTTTCTACAAGATCCTTGACCTAAGAAATTCCAAGGATTTGCTTTGCAAATCAAGAATTTTTAAGTCAAGGATGACAAAAATGAGTTGAATTTTGTAATTTCCTCTGTAGAAAACAAAGAATATCCAGTCATTTTTTTTAAGGAGAAGCCCATGGGTTCTGAAGTCTACACAAAAGTTCTTATTATTGGGAGCGGTCCTGCAGGATATTCCGCTGCAGTTTATGCAGCGCGCGCCAATCTTGAGCCCATTCTTGTCTCAGGACTGGAACCCGGGGGACAGTTGATGATTACAACGGATGTTGAAAACTATCCTGGGTTTGCAGATGTAATTCAAGGCCCCTGGCTGATGGAGCAAATGCGTCTCCAAGCCGAACATGTAGGAACAAAAATTATTCAAGATCACATTACTCATGTGGATTTTTCCAAGAGACCTTTTGTGTGTCGAGGGGAAGATGGCAAAACGTACAAGGCTGAAACCCTGATTGTTTGCACGGGAGCGCAAGCGAAATGGTTGGGTCTTGAGAGCGAAATAAAATTTCGAGGGTTTGGTGTTTCTGGTTGTGCCACTTGCGATGGTTTTTTCTTTCGAGGAAAAGAAGTCGCTGTTGTTGGTGGTGGAAATACGGCTGTTGAAGAGGCTCTTTACATGACGAATCATGCGTCAAAAGTCACCTTGATCCATCGACGCAATCAACTACGCGCTGAAAAAATTCTTCAAGAACGCCTTTTTAAAAATCCTAAAATTCAGGTCATATGGGATCACGTGGTGGAAGAGGTAATGGGAGATGAAAATCCTCTGACTGTGACAGGCGTTCGTCTTAAGAATCAAAAATCAGGGGCAGTGCAAACTCTTCCTGTTGATGGGGTCTTTATTGCAATCGGGCATATTCCGAATACAAAAATATTTAAAGGAGCTCTGGAGCTAGATGAAGAAGGCTATATTGTGGGCTCTCCTCTGACATCCGAGACGAATATCAAAGGTGTATTTGCAGCAGGGGATGTGCGGGATAAGGTTTATCGCCAAGCCGTCACCGCGGCGGGCATGGGATGTATGGGGGCTCTTGATGCGGCAACCTTCTTACAAGATGAAGGAATTGTATGATAAATGATAGATTGGGATAAGCTGAGGGTTTTTTACAATGTGGTAGAGTCGGGGAGTTTTACCCGTGCTGCAACACGCCTTCAGATTGGCCAATCTGCTATTAGTCGCCAAATAAGCGGCCTTGAAGAGCGGATGGGGGTGCCTCTTTTTCATCGCCATGCGCGGGGGCTTTTGTTAACAGAGCAGGGAGAGCTTCTCTTTCGAACAGCGCGCGAAGTGTTTTCTGATCTTGCCATGGTGCAGGCCAGAATTACAGAGGATATGACAGTCTCTCAAGGGGCTTTGAAAATTGCGGCGACCATCGGCTTTGGTACTGCCTGGCTAACTCCCCACATTCATAAGTTTCTCAAACAGAACCCGGATATTCGGTTGACCTTGCGATTGAGTGATAACCCTGTAGATTTAACGGTTCATGAGTCAGATGTGGCCATTACAGCCTTAGTCACAGAGGATGAAGAGCTTATTTATCGAGAGCTTTTGTGTCGTCCTCTCTATATTTACTCAAGCCCAAAATATCTTTTTGAGTTTGGGGTTCCTTTAATCCCGGAAGATCTTGATCGTCATCGTCTTGTGGTTTTTAGTGACAAGGCCATGATTCCTTTTGATAATGTGAATTGGCTTTTAACCTGTGGAACACTGCCTGGTGTTAAGCGAGAAGCGTATCTTTCCATTAATAACCTTTATGGGATTGCCCGAGCGATTGAGGAAGGAAGTGGAATTGCTTGTTTCCCCTCCTATATTGCAAAAAACTGCAAAAACATTGTTCAAATTCTTCCGGAGACTCCTGTGCCCTCTGTGCGCTTTTATTTTGTGTACTCCCGTCAATTAAAAGACTCAAAAAAGATAGAGCAATTATGGAAATTTTTAAGCAAAGAAGTGCAGAAAGAAGAAGATCATGAGTGATGCGTTTTTGCTTTTTGAGACAATAGGTAAGGTCGCTCTTATTACCTTAAATCGTCATCATGTTTTGAATGCTCTCTCTGAAGAACTCGTTCAAGATTTAGGAACCGTTTTAGAGAGATGCGATGCAAATCCTGACATTCATTGTATAATTTTGACAGGGTCTCAGAAGGCTTTTTCAACAGGCCTTGATATCCAAGAAATGAAGGACAAAGCATACGATGAGGTCTATCTGAAGAGAATCATCCAAGGGCTGGCGAAAGTAGGGACTTGCCGTAAACCTCTGATTGGCGCTGTTTCTGGTTATGCTCTGGGAGGAGGATGCGAGATTGCCATGATGTGTGATATCATTATCGCCTCTGAAACAGCCAAGTTTGGTCAACCAGAAGTTGCCATTGGCACTCTTCCGGGAGCCGGAGGAACCCAACGGCTAGTGCGCGCTGTGGGAAAATCAAAGGCTATGGATATGTGTTTGACGGATCGCCTTATGGATGCGCATGAGGCTGAAAGAGCGGGACTTGTGAGTCGTGTTGTGCCAGTAGCACAGCTTCATGAGGAAAGTTTAAAAGTTGCTGAAAAAATTGCAGGTTATTCTCTCCCTGTTGTCCTTATGATTAAGGAAGCTCTTAAAGAAGCCTTTGAAACATCTCTGCGAGAGGGATTAAAATTTGAAAGCGAGCGGTTTTTATTTTCTTTTTCTCTTGAGGACCAAAAAGAAGGAATGGCAGCTTTTCTTGAAAAGAGGCCTGCCCTTTTTAAGGAGAAATAATGTTTATCTCCGCGTTGTATCTCTTACTTTGAATTTTCCGCTATAATTGAGGATAAGTTTCAAACTTTAATAAATCTTGACTATTTTAATGAATTTTGGTATAAGTCTCTCGAATTATATTCTTATGTGAGGATGTCTTATGCCTGAAGTCTTAATTAATGGGCCTGTGGGTCGTATCGAGGCCCGCTACCATCAAGGTAAGGAAAGGAATGCGCCCATCGCAATTGTTTTACATCCTCATCCCGAACATGGGGGGACGATGAATAACAAGGTAACTTATGCGTTGTTTCGTACTTTTGTGGACCAAGGGTTTAGTACATTACGCTTTAACTTTCGGGGCGTGGGGCGTTCAGAAGGCAAATTTGATCATGGAGAAGGTGAGCTGAGTGATGCAGCAGCATGCTTAGATTGGCTTCAAACCCAAAATCCAGAGCCGCGGCAATGTTGGGTTGCAGGATTTTCTTTTGGAGCTTGGGTGTGCATGCAGCTTTTGATGCGTCGTCCAGAATTGGATGGATTTATTGCCGTAGCGCCTCCTGCAAATTTGTATGATTTTACCTTCCTTGCGCCATGCCCTGTGTCTGGCTTAATTGTCCAGGGCGGAAAAGATGACATTGTGCCAAAAGATTCCGTTCAAAAATTGACAGCAAGGCTTTCTGCGCAACGAGGTCTTTATATTGATTATCGTGTTATTGCGGAAGCAAGCCATTTCTTTGCGAATGAGATTCCAGAGCTTACGACCCACGTTCATGACTATTTAAGGACGTCTCTCAATCCTCTGCAACAAGTGGTTAATGGGTGAGGGGCAACATCCGCCCTTGTCATCCTCGCGAAAGCGGGGATCCAGAAAAACGTTTTTTTTCTATTAATTTCGACTGGCTTCGAAAGCATCAATGTCGTCTACTCCTTGAAAATTTAGAATAGAAGGAGGCCACGCCCGTTGATTAAGCTGACGAATGTAGAGCTCAAGGGCCTCGCGGATAAGGGTATTGCGTTTTTTGTGGGTTGTTTTACACACATGAAACAACTTTTGAGACAAGTCCTTATCTTAAATAGATACTAAAGTTCACTGCGAGCCTCCTACCACATGTTACATTATATCAGATGCTGCTAAGGCTTGCAAATCCTTCCTCCCGTAAGAGGGAAGGGTACGCCTGTTGTGCCAGGGAAGGAGAGGGGTAAGTCCTTGACGGATCTTACGGCTAAAAAAGAAAAAGCTTGAGCCTCAAGGGCGTCGTTATCCCAGCCCAACTCAGAGGCTTTTTTCACATCACTTTCAAGATATTTCTGAGTCATTTGAAGGAGAGTTAGGTTATGGGTACCACCCCCAGCTACAATCCAGAACAATGGTTTTTCTGGGAGATGCGCCACAGCTTTTTTAAAAGACATGGCTGTAAAAGCCGTTAAGGTTGCAACTCCATCTTCGAAGGGAAGAAGTTTAACATCCTCAATGCAGGGTTGAAACGTCTTGCGGTCCAGGGATTTTGGGGCTTTTTGTGTAAAAAAAGGGTGCGAAAGCCATCTCTTTAAAAGAGGCTCATTTACCTGGCCTTGAGCTGCAATCTTCCCTTCTTCATCCCAAGAAAGATTTGTATTCTCTCGAATCCAATCGTCGATTAAGCCATTGCCGGGACCCGTATCAAAAGCGAGAAGATCTTCTTCTTGATGGCCCATCCAGGTAAGATTCGCAATACCTCCAATATTAATAATGCCAAGAGGTTTAGGAAGGTTTTTAGCGAGAGCTTGATGAAATACAGGAACAAGAGGGGCCCCTTGGCCTCCATGAGAGACATCGTTTAGGCGAAATTGTTCAACCACAGGGAGTCCTGTAAGAGAAGCAAGAAGGCTCCCGTCACCAATCTGGCAGGTGAGAGGCGGCTTATGAAAAAGGGTTTGTCCGTGAAAGCCGATGAGATCTGCTTTGTAAGTCGTTTTTTTAAGAAGCATCAAAACAAGATCTGCGTGATGGTGAGTGATGGCGTGAGAAATACTCTCTGTTTCAGGCCCTGCTTTGCGCCCATAGGCGTTGAGGATCTGATTCTTTAATGCATGTGGATAGGGACTATAATGGGTCGGGCCAAAGTCAAAAATGCGGGTGCCATCCGTTTGAAGGAGCGCTCCGTCCACCCCGTCGGCTGAGGTGCCGGACATAAGACCTAATGCCCAAAGTTCACGCATTTATCCACCCAAGCAGATCACAGGAGGCAGATGAAGAGGGAGGCCTCTTTAAAAGAGCCTCACAGATTTGGGGATACCCCTTCTTCGCACTTGCCATGGCTTTGACTACATTTCCGCTATAGATAGGGTGGATGTCCCCTAAAAAACTTACCTTCTTCTCTCCTTGATAGGAGAGAAGAGTTCCGTCTCCCTCGGTCTTTAAGTCTGAGCCTTCCTCATTCAAAAATGTATTCGGGTGAGTTCCTACGGCCACTAAAAGGGTGCGACAGGAAAGAGTCTTTTGGCCCTCGGGGGCCTCTATCACCAAGCTTTCTATATGGCCATAAGAATCGATGTTGATGGCATGAGGAATTGCATTTTCAAGAAACACAACGCCTTCGCGGAGGGCGAGGTCCAGCTCTTCTGCGTTAAGGCGATAGCTGGGGGAGTCCTGAATCTTTTTACGATAGACAATCGTGGACGCTTTATTCAGACACGAGAGATCCCCTTGGCGAAGGGCGTGGGCGTGGTCGAGGAATTCTTGAGCAATGGCTTGTTTTTCTTCGGAAAGAAACGCGGGCAGGTCGCTCAAGGTTTCTGTTTGTTTCAAGAATTTTTCTACCTGAAATGGATAATAGGCGAGGGCTTCTGTCGCTGCATCTACTGCTGTAAGGCCTCCGCCTATAACCAGGATAGGTAGGCGAATCTGAAGATTAACGAGAGAGTCTTCTTGGGTGGTTTCCCTAAGGTGCAGAGCCATGAGAAAATTTGAGGCCATCCTTACGCCACGAGCAAGGCCATTTTTTATATCCAAACTATTGGATTTGCCTGTGCCAAGGCAAAGGGCAACATGATCAAACCCCAGAGCAAAGGCTTGGGGAAGGGTGAGAGTGCTGCCCAAGCGTACATTATCATAAAGAAAAAATTGATTTCTTCTTTCTAGGAGCAGACGAATAAGGGTTAAGTAGTTTTTATCCCATCGCGCCGTAATGCCATATTCTGCCATGCCACCAAAGCCCATTGTTGTGCGCTGACTGAGAGGTTCTTTAAGGCTGGCCCAATCACGGATAGGCTTTTCTAAAAGCTCTTGTTGAAGAGGATCAATTTTAAGCCCATCAATGGCAGCGACCGTATGTCCTTCATTCAGGAGATAGTGTGCGAGAGTAAATCCAGCAGGTCCCATGCCTGCGACTAATACTTTGTAGCCTGAGGATGATTTTGGAAATGGCCTCTTCACATTAAGGGGATTCCAACGAGAGAGAAGGCTGTAAAGTTCCACCCCCCAGGGCAAGTTTAAAACGCTCTCGAGAGTCTGGGTTTCAATGCTGGGGATATTGACGGAATCTTGTTTTTGAAAAATACACGCCTTGCGGCAATCATTGCAAATGCGGTGACCTGTAGCAGCAACCATAGGGTTATCGACCATAATCACGGCAAGAGCGCCTAACACATACCCTTGGGCTCGCAAAACGTTCATTTCAGAAATTTTTTGATCCAGAGGGCATCCCTTATCTTTTTCTGAGAGCCCTTTTGAGCAAGAGTCTTTTGATTGAGGGTGGCAAACGATGCAATAATGGGCGTGGTCAAGGGCGTCTTCCATGGTAATGCCTGGATCTGTGTGGTCAAAGCCTTTTCTGTGTAGATAATGAGGGGACGCTAAAACATCCTCTTTCTGCTCGAGAGGAATCAAAGCTTCGGGGATAACTTTTCTTGGTAGTCTAAAGAGAAGAGAAGGACGGTCTTGATGTAAGGCCCATGCCGTGTATTGCTTTGCAATGTCAAGGAAACTGTGAGCTTTTTCCTCGATGGCTCTCAAGACATGACGTGCAAAAGTAAGATCAGTGAAGGGCTCTGCCATGAGTTTTTCGAGCTTCTCTTTGAGCTGAGAGCCATTAAAGGTGATGGCGTCCTCTTTTGAAAAGGCCTTTGCTGCTTGCCGCTGAACAAAAAGACGTTTGCAGCGGTAAAGAGGCGCAAGACCTTGCGTTTCTGTTTGGAGAGAGGCCACTTCTTTTTCAATAGCAAAGAAGGCACTTAAAAAATCTTCCATATAAGGGGCAAGATCTAACAGAAGGGCGCTTTCTTCAAGAGAAGAGGGTGGGTTTTTGCGTGCTGTTTCTAAGCGAAGAACAAGGGAAGTATCCCCTTCTGCAAGGGAGCTAAGGAAAGCTTTATCAAGGCGTTCCAGGCCTTCTGGAGTATGTAGATCTTCAAAACTAAAACCGGACGCAAGAAATGTCATTATGCAAGAGATTGTAAGTGGGTTTCGTTACTTATTCAAATATCAATAATTCGAAAAAAGAATAACGAGTATTCGAAATAATAACAAGCCCTTGATTGCGAATACAAGCACGCGTGTGTATTTTCCATTAACCCACATATGTCGTCCCCTGCTGTGGCGGGGATCCAGAGAAACCTTGGCTTTTCACGATATTTAAAATAACTGAGTTCAGGAATGTAACAAAGGCGTAGTTTCGGAAAAGTCATTTTTTTTCAAACTATTAACTGGATCCCCGCCACAGCAGGGGACGACAAGAAGGGAATAGCAACATAGCCCATCTTTTTAACTTGAATAGGTATATAAGAATTACCGGAAAATAAAATTTGTCCGCTGTTGAGCTTCTCTCTGGTTATTTGACCCAAAGTCCTGTAAGCTCCCCTCATGAATTTTGATAGGCGTAATTTTCAACGGCTGAGTCAAAAGGCCCTTGCGCCTTTTCTGACCTTTGCTGTGATTGGATATTTTATCTACCACTCTATTCAAGGGGATAGAGGAATCCTTGCGTGGGTGCAGTTCCAAAGCCGCCTTCTTCAGACTCAAAGTGATTTGAACCACATCATTAAGATCCGTCAAGATCTGGAAGAACGGGTCCGCAGCTTACGCCCTGAAAGCATCAACCGTGATCTTCTCGACCAACAAGTTCGCTTGCAACTCGGCTATACCCACCCCGACGAAGTCGTCATTTTAAGGTTGGACAACCCTTCTTAACCTGAGCTTTTGGGTAGGGTTTCATCTCTCATTTTACAAGCAGCATATTACGTCATTGCGAGCGAAGCAGCTCAATTTAGCTAACAGTTTAGAAGGTTATCTTATTGTATCATCATCTTTAATTTAAGTATCCCAATTATTTTTACTATAGTTGTTTGCCATGATTGTATTACGTAAGAAATATTAATATTTACTTAAAAAGATTGCCTGGAGGTGTTAGCCTCTTTTATCTCCACCACCAATTCTGAAGGGACTTTTTGGTGGACGGTAAGTCTTCCTTTTTTCTCTTCTGCAAGAAGATGAAGCAAATAGCAAGGAGCTGTTCGAGGGGTAAGATCTTGTAGCGAGGCTTCGCCTTTGAGAATTTCAAGCGTGCCTTGATGAAGAAGAATAGGCTCTGCCTTAAGGAGAAGGGAAAGAAGGAATGGATTTTCTGATGAAAAAGAAATATGCAGGTCTCCGCCACGAGGCGCACACTCACTCATCCATAAGGTTGCATTGAGAAGAAGACGTCCCCAGCCCTTCAGAGTAAGATCACTCTGGAAAGGGGCTTGCCAATGCGTTGTTAACTTGCTGCGTATAAGGTAGTTTTCTAGAAGATCCCTGGCATCTCCAAGGGTAAGTGTGTCGCCACTCTTTCCAAAAGCAGCTCGAAAAAAGCTTACGCGTGCTGAGGCTGTTTGGGAGCTATGTAAAATTAAGTTTAAAATTTCTTTAGATTCGGTAAGATGGCCTGATGGTGTTTCAGAGAAAAGCTCGAGACCCGTATTGATAGCCCCAATGGGAGCAATGAGGTCATGGCAGAGGCGAGAGGTTAAAACCTCTGCAAGACAAAGAGAAATAGGGGAAGTCAATTTTTATCTCCTCGAAGCGTTTAATATATTGTTAATATTTTGTCTGATATGGTAAAAAGATGAAATAGTTTTATTAAAATTTTTTTCAG
>CANGTV010000034.1 GCA_947457015.1 Alphaproteobacteria bacterium
ATTACTTAAATATTTTTGTATTATGAAAATATAAAATCCCTGAAGTGTGCCTAGTTCTCGTCTCTTCCATTGGCCTCTTAGAGGTCTCATTTCGTATGAACTCATACATAACCTATACGCCTTTGCCTTGACAATCTCTTCTCCCCTATGCTTACCTTATGAAAGCCCCTACGCGTGGGTGCTTAACTTTTTTCAAAAGGAGACAAACAATGTTTAACTTTATCCGACTTCGACTTACGAGCTTGAATTTTGAACGACCGCCTTATTTTCAATTTAAGCAAAAGGACTTTTTACCATGTATATCACATCACGAATCAAGATCGCCGTATTTTCAGCAGTAACTTTCGTTTCTTCCACTTTCTTTGCCTCCTCTTTTCTTCCTGCAGAACCCTCCCTTAAAACCATAGCTATCACCCAAATTGTTGATCATCCTGCAGCTAACGCTGTACGCGAAGGTGTGTTAGCAGCTTTAAAGGACAAGGGCTATGAAGAGGGAAAAACATTTACCCTTATTTATGAAAACGCCCAAAGTAGCCCTGTTACGGCTTCTCAGATTGCGCAGAAGTTCATGTCCTTAAAGCCTGATCTCATCATTCCCATCACAACGCCTTCCACACAAGCCGTTGCGAAAGCGAATGAGGGCTACGCTCTGCCCGTTGTTTTTGCTGCCGTAACAGACCCTATTGCCTCGGGTGTTGTTGATTCTCTGCCCCATCCAGGAGGATCTATTACGGGAGTGACGGATGCGGCACCTATTAAGCGGCAGATTGATTTTTTTAAACAAGCTCTGCCTCATCTTAAGACGTTGGGAATTCTTTATAACCCGGGAGATAATAGCTCTGCGACACCCGTTAAAGAAGCGCGGGAGCTTGCAAAAGAAGAGGGATTAACACTTATAGAAGCCACCGCTTTTAAGACCTCAGACGTTCCTGCAGCTATGAAACAATTAGTCGGGAGAGGAGTGGATGCGGTGTTTGTCCCTCTTGATAATACGGTTCTTTCCGCAATGGATGCAGTGCTGAAGGTCGCTTTTCAGCACAAGATTCCTGTTGTGTCGAGTGATAGTGATTCTGTGGAGCAAGGGGCTTTGGTTTCGTCAGGGTACACTCATTTTGATACGGGGTATAGGGCTGGAGAAATAGCTGCGCAAGTGCTTGAGGGAGCTAATCCAGGGCAAATTTCTGTAGCAAGTGCTCAAAGTCTTAACATTTATATTAATAAGAAGAGCGCTCAAACGCTCAACATTACATTTCCAAAAGCAATCTTAGAAATAGCTAAGGAAATGTGACCTATACCTTAGGGGGAGCTTTCACCCGTTCCCCCCTCATGGAGATTTATGATGGATAATGATAAAATTTTAGCTAAAAGCGCCCAAAGTGTACAAAAGGCCCTATCCCAAAAAGGCCTGAGCTGTAAAGTCATTGAACTTTCTGCAAGCACCAGAACGGCAGAAGAAGCGGCTGCAGCTCTGCGTTGTGGTATCGCTCAAATTGTTAAGTCGCTCATCTTTAAAACGAAAGTAAGCCATAAACCCATTCTTGTTCTTGCAAGTGGGTCTAATCGAGTGAGTGAAAAAACAATTGAAGACTATGTGGGAGAAAAGATCACGAAAGCAGATGCAGATTTTACACGACAAGTGACGGGCTTTGCAATTGGGGGGATACCGCCCGTTGGACATACACACGTTCTTGATACTTTTATTGACAAAGATTTACTGTCTTTCGAAGATGTATGGGCTGCTGCTGGGACGCCTCATGCGGTTTTTAATTTAAAAGGGTCAGATTTACTTTCTCTTACAAATGGTAAGGTTGTTTCAGTTAAATAAGAACTTCCTTACATGCCATAGGTTTCTTTTTTGTTCCTTTTTCAAAAAAGCACTGGAAATCTTTAAGGTAATCTGTATAAAGAAGAGGAATAAAATATCAAATTTGGTAATGTATTGAGTGAAACCTTAGATAGTTTTTTAGGTGGAAGACTAAAACTTATTCAACCTTCCGAAGGGTATCGAGCGGGAATTGATCCCCTTTTTTTGGCAGCATGCGTCCATCCCAAGCCTCAGGAAAATATTTTGGATGTTGGGGCTGGGGTCGGAACAGCCTCACTTTCTTTAGTTGTTCGTTGTCCATATGCAAAGGTGACAGGTCTTGAAATTCAAGCGGACTTGGTAGAGCTGGCTTTAACAAATATCAAAACAAATCAACTCGCAGAACGCGTTGACATAATTAAGGGAGATCTTCTTTCTCCTCCTCCTGTTCTTAAGCCGCATTCTTTTGATCATGTGATGACAAATCCTCCTTACTATGAGTATAGCCGGACTCAATCATCACCTATTCCAAGCAAGGCTCAGGCAAATACAGAAACCGTAGGTCTGGGCAAGTGGTTGAAATGCTGTCTTAAGATGCTAAAGCCAAAAGGAACATTTACAATGATTCACCGGGCCGAGCGTTTGTCTGAGATTCTCTCACATTTGAACAGTAAGGTAGGAAATCTTGTTATTTATCCTCTTTGGGCGGGTCCCAGCAAGCCGGCACGGCGTGTGATTATACAAGGCCGTAAAAATATGGGGGGTGAGTCGCGTCTGGCTCCTGGTATGATGCTCCATGGAGGGGGTGAAAAATACACCCCTGAAGCTGAAGAAATTCTGCGCTCAGCGCAAGCGCTTGTTCTTTAAGGATTAGGGCTTGTCCGAGGGAAGAGCGGAGATCACCACAAAGGCCGTTGAATAAGGCGGTTCATCAGAAAAAGAAACATGAGCACATCCTGTGTATCCAGAGGGAAGGCGAGAGGCTAATTTTTTATAAGCTCTTCCGTGGAAACGAAGAGACGGGGCCCCAGAAGGGGCGCGAGACACTTCAATATCTTTCCAGCTAATTCCCCCTCTCATGCCGGTACCTAAAGCTTTAGCGGCGGCTTCCTTTGCTGCAAATCGATTTGCATAAACGCGGGTTGGATGAGAGCTTTTATTAGCGTAAGCTTGCTCTTCTTGCGTAAATACCTTTTGCGTAAATTGAGCCCCATACTTTTGAAGAAGACGTTCAATACGCCTCATATCTACTAAGTCAACGCCAATACCAATGATCATCCTCTCTCCACTGAAATAACCCGCGGTGACATGCGCAGGGCTGCGATAATATTTTTTAAATGGTCTAAATCTTTGACGTCTAAATCTATGGCGATTTCATAAAATTCAAGCGTTCTGTTTTTAAATCTTAAATTAACAATGTTTGCATTTTGGTGCGCTATCGTGGTTGTTATGGCTGCGATGCTACCAGGTTGATGAACGATTACCATTGAAATCCGGGCGGCATGGTGCTCTACATCTTGAGAATCTTCATTCCAATTGACATCGATCCAGCGTTCGGGTGTATCCATAAATCGATCAAGGGTTTTACACGTGGACGTGTGGATGGTGACTCCTGTTCCCGTCATGACAATCCCTACAATATGATCCCCCGGTACAGGATGGCAACATCCTGCAAAATGAACAGGCATTTCAGGGATTAATCCTGATATAGCAAAAGTTTCTTCTTTTGTTTTCTTGAGGGGTTCGGGTTTAAATTGGTCCCCTTTCGTGCGGAGAGCTGCTTTATGTTCCGGATAAATAATACGAATGAGGTCAGTAGTTGTTTTTAGTCCTTCTCCTAAATAGGCGTACACATCCTCGATGGACTTTACACCAAAAGATTCAAGGGCCTTTTCAAGATTTTTTTCGTCAAACTCAAGGTGTTCTTGTTTAAGAGATTTTTGAAGGAGGACTTTTCCAGCTTCAGCAAATTGTTGATGCATTTGTTGACGTATAAATCGGCGAATACAAGCGCGAGCTTTTCCCGTTACGACAAAACGCTCCCATGTCGGGGAAGGATGCTGTGTTTTTGAGGTGATGATCTCGACTTGATCCCCGTTTTCAAGCTCGGTTCGTAGAGGCATCATTCGCCCATTAATGCGAACACTTGCGCAATGATCTCCTATGTTGGAGTGAACAGCGTAAGCAAAGTCAATAGATGTAGCGCCTCGCGGCAACGTAATGAGATCTCCTTTAGGCGTAAAACAAAAGACTTGATCTTGAAACATTTCAAGTTTTGTGTGTTCTAAGAATTCCTCAGGTCCTTCCGCATTATCTAAAATAGCAAGAAGGCCGCGAAGCCATCGATATTGATATCCATCGCGACTGGCGCCTTGTTTGTATTGCCAATGGGCTGCCACGCCTAGCTCGGCTATTTCGTCCATTTCTTTCGTGCGGATTTGAATTTCGATGCGATACTGATGGGGTCCAATGACAGCCGTATGGATAGATTGATAATTATTTTGTTTAGGGGTGCTGATATAATCCTTGAAACGGCTTGGAACCACAGGATACGTGCTGTGGATCACACCTAAAGCGCGGTAACAGTCAGGAATCGTATCCATCACAATTCGAAAGGCAATAATATCGGAGAGTTGTTCAAAGGTGATATTTTTGTTCTTCATTTTACGCCAAATGGAGTACGGCGTTTTTTCACGGCCTGCGACAAAAGCTTTGAGCCCAGTTTCTTCGAGAGTTTGTTTTAACTCGTCAACAATAGGGGAGAGGAAATCCGTTTCTTGCTCATGCAAGAATGTTAAGCGCGCGATAATGGATTCATAAGCATCGGGATGTAGCTGCGCAAAGGCCAGATTTTGGAGTTCATCTTTAACCGTGTGAAGGCCTATACGTTCTGCAAGAGGAGCGTAAATTTCCATGGTTTCTTGGGCGATACGCACTCTTTTTGCTTCTGACTCTATGAAATGAAGAGTGCGCATATTGTGAAGGCGGTCTGCGAGTTTGATGAGGAGGACGCGGATGTCCGAGGACATGGCAATAAGGAGTTTCCTAAAGTTTTCTGCTTGCTTTTCTTTGTCCGATTGGAATTCAATTTGGGAAAGTTTTGTAACCCCATCGACAAGAAAAGCAATTTCTTTGCCAAAGAGTGTTTCAATCTCTTCAAGGGTGGCAATGGTGTCTTCAACGGTATCATGAAGGAGGGCTGTCACAATCGTTGCGACATCAAGGTGCATGCCGACCAAAATACCGGCAACTTCTAAAGGGTGGGTAAAATAGAGATCTCCAGAGGCACGTTCTTGCGCCCCGTGCGCCTTCATTGCAAACACATAGGCACGGTTTAAAAGATCTTCATCCGCATGGGGATCATAGGCTTTGACGGCTTCAACCAGCTCGTATTGACGGATCATTTTTTTCAGCAATTAGTGATTGGTAATCAGAATCAAAAAACTGATTACTGACCACTGATTACTGATCACTCCTCCTCAGCAATGTCTTCAAATAACTCTTCTTCATCATCACTTGTTTCTTCATCAAGAGCAAGCCCTTCAATTTCAAGCTGATGCGCAGGCTCGCCCGCATAGGAGTTTTCGTCAACTAAAAGATCCAGAAGCTCTTCTTCTGGCTCGTCACTTTGTAAGTGTTTTTGGAGCCCTTGGATTAAGCCTTCTTGAAGTTCATCCAGGGAAACGGTCTGCTCGGCAATTTCACGTAAGGCCACAACAGGATTTTTGTCATTATCCCGCTTAATGGTGAGAGGGGAGCCCGCAGCAACTTGACGTGCCCTTTGGGAAGAAAGCAGCACAAGATCAAAGCGATTAGGAACAACGCGAATGCAATCTTCAACAGTAACGCGGGCCATCTTTTATCTCCGATGATTAAGGTTAGCCTTGGCGGGCTTTGTAGCGTGGGTTTAGCTTATTAATGACATAGATCCGCCCCTTGCGCCTGATAACGCGGCAGTTCTTGTCTCTTAATTTAATGGTCTTTAAAGAATTTACGACTTTCATGGCTTAACTCATTTGCTGATACTTGTGTGTAGTCGTAGTCTAAAAAGGGGGGAAATGTCAAGGGAAAAGAAGATTAAGGATAACGCTATCGCTATCGCGTTACCCGCCAATTTACAGGCCTTTATCTCTTAATCTTTTTTGTCTCACTTCTACACTCTTCCACGCATTGTGTACAAAGTGCATTACTGTAACAACCCGATGAACAAGTGTTTCCTTTTACCCATCCACCATCCTGATTACACCCATATATCCCTTGCGACCCCTCGCACGCTGCCTCCTCGGGACAATCTCCTGTTGCCATCACAAATGTTACACTTGCTTGGAGAGACAACAAAGCTAATGTAAAAAGAATTTTTTTAGTCATGAATGGTTCCTCTCTCATAATTTCGTTTTGTGGAAAAACATGTAATAATAATATTTTTTAATTAATATTTGGTTAATCTTGCAGGAAGAATTCGGTGGGGATGAGACGGTGAGTATAATATGCCTCGTAAATAATTACTTGTCATCTCGGGATCTCATGTCAATAAGATCCTGAAACAAGTTCAGGATGACAGCGGGGATTCTTGCAAAGGCCGTTCCCTTGTAGGAGAAAAATAAGCCTCAATGTCTTGTGACTGCACCTCCTCAACTGTTGCAGGCTTCCATCTTGGGAGTTGGTCCTTATCAACGAGTAGGGCGCGGATTCCTTCTATGAAATCATGATCCTCCACAAAATGCTGGCTAAGGGTAAATTCCATCTGCATTCTCTCTGCAAAGGAAAGAAGGGGGCCCACTTCTTTTAATTGGCGGAAGGTGACCGCCAAGCTTGTGGGAGATTTGGACAGCAAGGTATTATAAGTATTTTGCGCAAAAGGGGACGGATCATTTTTCAAGGCGGGCAAGATCTCTTTGAGAGAAGGTTTATGAAAATAAGTTTCAATGAGGTCTTGATGGTGTTCTAAAAATCCTTGTTTCAGAGGAGCTTGAGAGTGCAGAGACAGAGCTTCCTCAAGAGGCATACCCTTTGTCAGATCTGCTTTAAAAAGAGGTAATGTGGAAGATGGCATAAAGTGAGTAGCAAGTCCGGTCCATAAAGCATCTTCCGCCTTAAGACGGATGCCCGTAAGACCCAAGTAAAGCCCCATAATGCCAGGAGCTTGGTTTAAGAAGGTGGTGGCTCCTGCATCAGGGAAAAGACCAATCCCTGTTTCTGGCATAGCAAGAAGAGCGCGTTCCGTGACAATACGGTGGGATCCAGTGATAGACACTCCCATGCCGCCCCCCATGGCAATGCCATCAATCAGAGCAACGTAGGGTTTGGTGTACTGATAGATCTTAGCGTTAAGAGCATACTCTTCCCGGAAGAAATCTTTGCAGGCTTGGAGGTCTCCTTGCTTTTTTGCTTCATAAAGAGCCCGTATATCTCCGCCTGCACAAAAAGCTTTCTCTCCCGCGCCTTCCACAACAACGGCTTTAACAGTCGCAGTGTTTTCCCATGCGTCTAAAAGCTGGGAAAATTCATGGGTCATGGTCATGGAAAGGGCGTTCAGAGCCTCGGGGCGATTAAGGGTTATCCACCCGATTTCATTTTTAATATGACTGAGGATGTCCATGGGGGGTAATTTACCAATTGATTTTATAACCAGAGGAATTGTTTTCTATGTGTTGCAGATGCATTGTTTTATGCCCGCTTTGACTCATAGCTTCAAGAGCGCGGATTTTTCTTTCCTTAAGGGTAGCCTCATCTTCAGGGGGTTCGGCTTCTTGCGAAGCGTTTGTCGTACATGCGACAAGAAGGGGAAGAAATGGCAAACAGAAAAGAATTTTTTTCATGAATATCCCTACAGATTTGGAGCGGGTGAAGGGAATCGAACCCTCGTCTGAAGCTTGGGAAGCTACTGCTCTACCACTGAGCTACACCCGCTAACTTTTTTTGAGTTATAGGGAATTTGCAAAAGTTGTGCAAGGGAAGTTGTGTGGAGAGAGGCTTGCCAAAATTGAAAGCCTATATATGCTGACAAATATTTCATTTTTTGTTTTACAAACAATGTATTACGTCATTGCGAGGAGTGCACCGACGAAGCAACCCAGAAAAAAGAACTTATTCCGAAGGAATGCCTCTTTTTATTTTCTAGAAAAATGCTGGGCTTATGTAGATAAAAAAGGCTACATGTCCTGGTGGACATGTGTTGTTTGTGCTGGGTTGCTTCGTCGGTGCACTCCTCGCAATGACGCTAACTACTTAATTTATATAAATTCTTACCCACAACTGAGGTTACATAAGGAAAGGACGTCTTCCAATGATTGAAAATCGCCTCCGAGAGTTGGGCTTTGAACTGCCGCCCCCACCTCTTCCTGCGGCCACCTATGAACCTTTTGTAAAAGTGGGATCCTTGGTGTTTATTTCAGGACAGCTCCCTTCATGGAAGGGAGATCTTAAATATGTGGGCAAAGTGGGGCTGGCGTTTTCAATTGAGGACGGACAAGAGGCCGCGCGTCTCTGTGCCCTGAATATCCTGACCCACCTTAAGGTAGCCTGTGAGGGGGATTTAAATCGGGTTGTGCGTTGTGTGCGCCTTGGGGGATTTGTGAATGCAACGGATGATTTTAAGGATCATCCCAAGGTTATCAATGGGGCGTCAGAGCTTATGATTGCCGTCTTTGGAGAGCAAGGACGCCATGCGCGTGCCGCTGTGGGCGTGAATGCCCTTCCCCTTGGAGTGGCTGTTGAGGTGGATGGTATTTTTGAGGTTGACATGTAATGACATTGTTGGTGCACTTAAAAATAAAGCCTAGAAGATCCCCGATCAAGAAGCTCTAGGATTTTCTATTAAAATCAAGAGCTTCTATGTCGGGAATGACAACCAAGGGAGAAGTTTGAAATTCATGAACACACCTAAAGCCTTGCACCTAAACATTCGTATTTCTGAGCTTTCTAAGAATGTTCTTCAACGAGCAGCAGAACTTGAGGGAGATACGCTGAGTCATTTTGTGCTCTCTCAAGCCTTAGAAAGTGCCTATAAACGCTTGTCTGAGACTCAGATTGTCTCTCTTAACCCTGAAGAGCAACAACAGTTCTTTCATCTTCTTGAAAATCCTCCTCCCATTAATGGAAAACTTTCAAGAGCCATCGAACGATATAAAAGAGCTAAAGAGATCACCCTACAATGACAAAACGATTCTCACGCACTCCTCAAGATCCTTCGCGCCTTTGGCTGTGGGGCATTCATGCGTGCAAGGCAGCGCTTAATAACCCTCATAGAAAGTGCTTTCGCCTATTGGTGACGGCGTCCACATTAAAAGATTTTCCTTGTGAAGGAGAAGTTGTCGATGGGGCATCCCTGTCGCGTTTGCTTCCGGAAGGAGCGGTCCACCAGGGAATTGCCATGGAAGTGGCGCCCTTGCCAGAGTCGTCTTTTCATGACCTCGCGCAGCGGGACAAGGGTGTCATTGTGGTGTTAGATCAAGTCACAGACCCTCACAATGTGGGGGCTATCTTACGAACAGCAAAGGCTTTGGGGGCTTTAGGGGTTGTGATGACGGAACGGAATGCTCCGCCTTTGGGAGGCGTGCTGGCAAAAACTGCCTCAGGAGCTCTTGATCTTCTGCCTGTTTGGAAAGTAACAAACCTTGCGCGGACTTTGGATGAGTTGAAAGAAATAGGCTTTTGGACTCTAGGTCTTGATGAACATGCTCCCAAAACCCTCTCTAAAGGAGATTATCCACCGAAGGTGGCTCTTGTCATGGGCGCAGAAGGGGAGGGGATGCGCCGCTTGACCCAAGAAAAGTGCGACTTTTTGGTTAAACTCCCGACAAATCCTGAGTTCTCGACGTTGAATGTGTCGGTGGCAACGGCCCTTGCCTTATATGAATTGGTGCGGGAGTGATTTAAAGAAACCGCGTTTTTGCTGTTGTCATCCCGAACTTGTTTCGGGATCTCGTGTCAATAAGATCCTGAAATAAATTCAGGATGACAAGTTTCTTTGTAGCTCACACCTCAACCTTATGCGTCTTTGCAAACGCGAGCAGGTCTTCTTTTAAAGAAGGAGAATATGTTTCCAAAGCTGATGTCATAAAGGCTTCCGCCTCTTTGAGAGGAAGGCTCAAAATCATCTTTTTTAAAGATCCTGCGGCAGGTCCTGACACAGAAAGAGAATGGTAGCCAAGAGCTAACAGAGCGAGGGCTTGGAAGGGCTTCCCAGCTGCTTCTCCGCAAATACTCACAGGAACGTTCGCCTCTTCACACATGTTTCGGATTTTACGTAAGTATCTTAAGAAAGAAGAAGAAAGAATATCATAGCGATTTGACACAATGGGGTTGGTTCGATCGCAAGCGTAAAAAAACTGGAAGAGGTCGTTTGTTCCCACCGAAACAAAGTCCACTTCTTTGAGAAGAACATCTAACTGCTCAACGAGTGAGGGAACTTCTATCATCACGCCATAGGTAAGGGACAAAGGGAGAGGAGTTTGGTTTTCCTGAGCGCGATCCCATTCTTGTTGCACATGGCGTCGTGCTTCTCGATATTCTGAAATATCGGACACAAGAGGAAAGAGAAGTCGTAAATTTTTTCCTTGGCTGGCTCGAATAAGAGCACGGGCTTGCCCGCGTAGAATGGTGGTCTTATCAAGGGAAACGCGAATGCCACGCCAGCCCAAGACAGGATTTTCATCCGACACACGCCACATATAAGGGACAATTTTATCGCCGCCAATGTCCAAGGTGCGAAAGGTAACGGGATAGTCTTTTGCTTGGTCCAAAACATCCCGGTAAATTTCCGTTTGTATTTTTACGTCAGGAAAGCTAGAGCGCATCATAAAAGGGATTTCGGTACGGTAAAGGCCCACCCCTTCTATGCGCAGTTCTTCCAAGTGATGTAAATCAATGGGAAGACCGGCATTGAGCATTAAGGAAACGGGAATGCCGTCAAGGGTTTGACAAGGTTTATTGCTAAGCTCTTTATTCAGAGCTTGGTTCTTTTTAATTTTAGTGATTTTTTCACGGGCTTCTTGCAGAGCGTCAGTAGAAGGAGAGATCGTGATGGTTCCCTCTTCCCCATCAACAATAAGCTTATCCCCCTTATTCACGTGAGTTAAAAGAAAAGGAATGCGCCCAACCACAGGAATATCCAGGGCGCGGGCGACAATCGCCACGTGCGCTGTGTGCACACCTTCTTCTAAAACAACACCTTTGATAAAGCGGCGGTCATAGTCTAAAAGCTCTGCGGGACCGAGGTTGTGGGCGACAAGAATTGTGGCTTCAGGGAGATCTTCGGAAACGGAGTCTTTTCCAGACAAATGTCTTAAAAGACGACTGGCGAGGTCTTCAAGATCAGAAAGGCTCCCTTTCAACACTTGATCGCCAATTTGAGCATAGTGTTCGCGCGTGTGGCGCCTGACTTTTTGAACAGCGGCTTCTGCCGTCAATCCTTTCTGGATGTAATTTTGCATTTTTCTGATCCATCCTCGGTCGCTCGCAATCATGCGATAGGAGGCTAAAACATCTTGCATATTTTTTTCCAGATTAGGTGTTGACTCTACGAGGCGGTCTATGGCGTCAACCATCTCGCGGATTGCTCTTTTGAGGCGATCGCTTTCATCTTTAATGTTTAGAGAAAAAGCCGTTTCTTTCCATGTATGGGGGTGGTGAATAAAAGCCGTCCCGACAGCTATGCCAGAACTGAGCGGGATACCTTGAAAGAGTTGTGTCCTTTCGACTTTGCCCTCTAAAGGAGTGAGAACGGGAAAATGCGCGAGCTCGGGGAGGGCGGCAAGAAAATTACTGATTTCAGTTAAGGCTTTTTCTCGCCATTGTTCAAAAGGCTTAGAAGCAGGGTTTTGAAGGGTAAGAACACCAATAACTCCTCGTGGAGAGAGGAGAGGAGCCCCTAAAAGAGATAGATTTGTTTGCTCAGCAACACCGGGACAGTAGAAAAAATTAGGATGATGGGAGATATTGTCACAAATAATACTTTTTCCAGTGGATGCAATAAACCCAACCACTCCTTCACCTACCCGAAATCGAGCTGTATGACGATCATGAAGCGTGGGGTCATAGGCTGCAAAAACTTCCAAATAATTGTCTGGTGTAAGTAAATATAAGAAAGCGGCTTCAGCTCCCATCTCTTCAGAAATTGTTTTTAACGCAAAGGTAAGGCGAGAGAGAAGTGTCTGAGGCATCTTGAGAAGCTCAGTAAGTTTTTGCAAAAGGCTGTGAAGCGGAAAGTTTGCTTGTGAGGAGACGAGGGATAACATAAAAGGATCCTCTGCCATTAGTGAGCAATTCGAGATAAAACAGATTGTTTTGCTTGGAGGAGCAGTTCCTCTATCACCTCTTGAACGGATTGCTCGTGGGTAACCATTCCGACGCTTTGTCCTGCCATAATGGATCCACGTTCGATGTCCCCCTCAATAACGGCCCGTTTGAGTGAGCCCGCCCAAAAATGTTCAATTTTCAGTTGAGCTTCTTTCGCCTCTAATTCTTGACGGTCAACTTTTTCAATAAGTTCGCGTTGATAAGCTAGAAATTCCTGGGAGGCTTGGTTAGCAAGGGCTCTTACAGGGATAACGGGGAATCGAGGGTCAAGTTGAGGGGAAATAATGGCATCCCTCGCTTGGGCCTTGATAAAGGCTTTTTTAAATTTGGGATGGGCAATAGATTCTGTCGCACACACAAACCGTGTGCCAAGCTGACAACCGGCAGCTCCCATTTCAAGGTAAGAGACAATGGCTTCTCCTCTTCCAATACCGCCTGCGACAAAGATAGGAATTTCTTTAATATGAGGGATGATTTCTTGAATTAAAACACTTGTAGAAACAGGGCCAATGTGGCCGCCGGCCTCCATCCCCTCAATAACAAGAGCATCAACACCAAGTTTGCTAAGTTTCTTTGCAATGACAAGGGCAGGGGCAAAACATATGACTTTCAGCCCTTCGTCCTTAAGTTTTGTGATTGCTTGAGCGGGAGGAAGCCCGCCTGCAAGGACAACGTGACTTACACTTTCTTCCACACATACAGTAATTAAATCCATTAATTGAGGATGCAATGTGATTAAATTCACTCCAAATGGTTTTTGGGTGAGGGCTTGAGTCGCTTGAATTTCAGCGCGCAACAGAGAAGGAGACATAGCACCCGAGGCAATAACACCAAATCCCCCTGCATTGGAGATGGCAGAGACAAGGTTTCTCTCTGAGACCCATGTCATCGCTCCCCCTAAAATTGCATAGCGCACTCCTAGAAAGTCTTTTCCACGACTCCATAAATTATCCAAATGTTTTGTAGCCGATGACATTTAATTTTCCTCTGCATCTAATTGATAGACAGTATGTAAGGTTGAGATAGCTCGGCCTGCTTCATGAGCTGCGATCAACACACTTAGTTTAATATCTGAAGCAGCCACAGCTTGCACCTCAATTCCTTTCTCTCTTAAGGTTTGAAATAACTTATGAGAGGGACTGTACTCTGTTTGAAGGCCAGATCCTATCACGGATACCTTGGCTACATCAGAATTTCTTAACAAATCACGAAAATTAAATTTATTTTTTGCAGTTTGCAACATTTCAACGGCTCGACGTTCTTCTGTAGCGGGGACGGTAAAAGAAAAATCCAGTAATGTTCCGCAAGGAAAAAGCTTTTGGTGACCCATATCAAGGGGGATATTCTGAGAGTTTAAAAGAGATCTAATCTCTTCAAGAGGAAGCGTAGAGGGGAGGGCACAGAGGGTTAACTTTACATGACTTAAGCTATGAGCAATTCCACTAATATGTTTTCGTGTAGCTCTCAACTCATTTTCGCTTGTGACAAGTGTTCCAGGTGTATCCCTAAGACTTGAAAGAACGCGCAGGCGGACACGGTTGTGCATGGCCAGCTCCACGGAATCCCTTTGAAGAACCTTGGCACCTTGAGCCGCTAATTCAAGCATTTCTTGATAAGCAATATGATCGAGCTTCCCTGCCGTTGTGATATAATTTGGATCGGCTGTGTAAATCCCCTCCACATCTGTGAATATATCGCATCGCTCAGCCTTAAGCGCCGCGGCAAGGGCAACGGCTGTGGTGTCAGATCCCCCACGGCCTAAGGTTGTAATTCTGCCATTGCGGCTTAATCCTTGAAAGCCTGCAACGACAGCAACAGTTCCTTTATTCAAGTCGTGGAGCAGCAGATCTGTATCAATGTGGTCAATTTTTGCTTGAGCATGATGAGAAGAAGTATAAATAGGGATTTGCCACCCTTGCCACGAGCGTGCAGGAATTCCTAGGTTCTGAAGAGAAAGGGCTAAAAGGCCGGCAGTCACTTGCTCTCCTGAGGAGACAACGACGTCGTATTCTGCTCGATCATAGGTTGTGGAGAGGTCGCTGACATATTCCACAAGAGTGTTCGTTGTTCCTGCCATTGCAGAAACCACAACCACAACGGTGTGCCCAGCCTCAACCTCCCCCTTCACACGAAGGGCGGCTTTTTTAATAAGATCAAGGGTAGCAAGAGACGTGCCACCAAATTTTTGAACGATGCAAGTCATATTCCAGTGTAGCAGTGTAGCGGTGTAGCAGATGAGATGCTCAGTTAGTTGTGCGCAGTAAAAAGCTAAACACTCTTTAAAATCCCTCTGCTACACAGCTACACTCATTATGGCTATCCTGCAATATGAATATGAGAAGTTTATTCCTCGTAGCCTTAGAGATGGGTGATGACATCTGGAGGGAGAATATGCTGGAGCACTTTCGAAATTAACTGAATTTTTTTATACTTATAAGCGGATAAATAATAATTTCCTCCCAGGCTGGGGTAAAAGCATGGACTATAATAGGTCTTTCCTCCGTCTAAAGTCATTATACAGTTTTCAGTTTTTTCATCTTCCAGGGCTTTGGAGAAAAGGGCGCATTTAAAGGCGGCCGCTGAGTAAACCCGGTGATAAGAAACAGAAGCCACCATGAGATCAGTCGTCGTGCAACCCATAATAAACTCTCTTAAGTTCTTAAGAGCAAAAGCAGCAAACCCTTGGTTTTGGTATGCCCTGTCAGTATTAATATGCTCAACACAACAACTTAAGATACGATCTTGGCCTTCTCCTAGGAGAGGATTGATATCATAGGATATTCCCGTAATATGCTTAGAATGACGAACAGCTTTACTGTGTCCATGGTCAAACATGTACTGGTCGATAAGAAGAGTAGGGTCTGTTCCTTCAAAAAGCTCCATATGTCCACTTCCGAGGTAGTAGTCCGCAACTGTATTGTTAGAGGCTTGAGGTCTAACGCGTTGAAAGACATTCAAAATAATAAGAGGGATTTCTTTTTTTTCTTTGGTGGTAAAGAGAGTGGTTTGCAAGAGGGTTAATGCTTGTACCTCTGGATCAAGGTCCTCTGGATCAAGGTATGTCCATGAGAATTCGGTTGGGGACGAGGAAGAAGAAGAAGAAGAAGAAGAAGAAGAAGAAGAAGAATTTGTTTGGGAAGAAAATTTTAAAAGATCAATTCCTGAATTTTTAGTAAGGCTAAAATTTTTTCGGGCTGTTGTTGCTTGATCTTTAGTAATAAGAAGGTCCTGTTTATCAACGTTAAAGGCGTAGCTTGGTGCTACTGCATATGAAAAGAGAAATGCTATACTTAAGGTTTTTAAAAGTGTTTTTAACATAAAATTACCCTCTATTAATATTCTGAACCCTCTGCAAAAGTGTGGGATAGGGTGATAAAGTGAGGACACAATTTTCCGAGAGGGGGAAAGAGATGTCCTTTGCAGAAATGCTAGTTACCCAGAGACGAGA